>NZ_JAVDPZ010000022.1:0-68563 GCF_031453995.1 Nitrobacter vulgaris
CTTCGCCGCCATGATCTGCTCCGTGACGAATCACGGAGCTCTATGAATCAGCGATCAAACCGATTGGGAATCCTGAATGTCGATCGGTTCTAGAGACTTAACACCGTCGTTCCCGAATCCGGCTGCCGAGAACCGCAAAGACCAGTGGTCAGGATCAGCGCTCTGTGTCTTCGGAATGAAGAGCAGTGATGTGGCCTAGATCCAGCCCTGAAGCTCGCGCAGCACCAGTTTCCGGATAACATCCATGCCTGGATCGCTGTCGTTCAGGCAGGGAATCGCACTAAACTCCTCACCGCCATTGTGGCGGAAGATTTCCGCATTCTCCTGCGCGATTTCCTCCAGCGTTTCCAGACAGTCCGCCGAGAAGCCAGGCGTGACAATGGCGATACGCTTAACGCCGTCCTTCGCCAGTTTCTCAACGGTCTTGTCGGTGTAGGGCTGCAGCCATTGATCGAAGCCGAAGCGCGACTGGAACGTCAGCATCAACTTTTTCGCATCAAGCCCCATGCGTTTACGCAGGGCCTCCGTGGTCGCCACGCATTGCGCCTGATAAGGATCGCCCTTGTCGACATACGCCTGCGGCATTCCGTGGAATGACGCCATGATGATCTCGGGCGTGAACGAGAGCGAGGCGATATGCTTCTCGATTGAAACCGCCAGCGCGTCGACATAGTCGGGATCGTCGTAATAGGGCGGCGTCACCCGCAGTGTCGGCTGCGCGCGCATCTCGCCGAGCACGCGAAACGCCTCGTCGCATACGGTGGCCGTCGTCGCGGCCGAATACTGTGGATAGAGCGGCACCACAAGTAACCTGTCGCAGCCCTGTGCCGTCAGCGCTGCGATGCGCGAGTGCATCGACGGATTACCATAACGCATCGCCCAATCGACGACGACGTGCTCGTGGTCCGTGATCGCAGCCCCGAGCTTGTCGGACTGCGCGCGCGTGATGGTCTTGAGCGGCGACTCGTTCCGCTCGGTATTCCAGATCTTCAGGTAGTCGCGCGCCTTGCGGCGCGGACGGGTATTCAGAATGACGCCGTTCAGCGCCAGCTTCCAGATCAGGCCTTGCTTCTCGATCACGCGCGGATCGGACAGGAATTCCTTCAGATAGACCCGCAAGCCGCGCGCATCGGCGGTGTCGGGTGTACCGAGATTGACGAGCAAAACGCCGACGCGCTCGCGCGGCGCACCCGCCGCGGTCCGACCCTTACCAATAGGAATAACGACCGTCATACCGTCTGGATTCGCGCGCCTGCCCGTTCTTGTCAAGCCCGCGCATCTGCCGATACTGTTGCGAATTGACCGCGAAGGGGATTGCCATGACGGTTGCCGAATGGTGCATCTTCGGTACGGTCATTCTGTACCTGCTGACGATCGTACCGTTCAAGGCGCTGGGCTCTCCCGGTTTCGACAACGGCCGCCCGCGCGATCCGGGATTTTACGACGATCCGCTGCGTGCCCGAGCGCTCGGGGCGCACCTCAACGGCATCGAAACCTTTCCGTTTTTCGCGGTAGCCGTGCTGTTTTCGGAGTTTCGCGCCGCGCCTCAGCATCTGGTCGATGAACTGGCGGTCCTGTTCCTGATCGTCCGCGCCGCTTACGTTGTGACCTATATCGGCGACCGACCGACGCTGCGGTCGATCCTCTGGAGCATCGGCTTTGCCATCAACACCGCGATCTTCTTCCTGCCGGCGATCCGGCACTGGCTGCCTTCATGACACGCGCGCAAGTTAGCTCCTCTAAGCCGCCTGCGGCGTTTCCAGCAACCCACGTCGCCGCAACAGCGCCTCCGGCTCCGGTTTGCGGCCGCGGAAGGCGATGTAGGCTTCTGCCGGATCGCGGGAACCGCCCGACGAATAAATATCATCGTGCAGCCGCTTAGCCGTCTGCTGATCGAAGATGTCTCCGGTCTCCTCGAAGGCTCCGAACGCATCGGCGTCCATCACCTCCGACCACATATAGCTGTAATAGCCGGCCGCGTAGTGATCTCCGGAGAAGATGTGGCCGAACTGGGTCGGCCGGTGCCGCATCGCGATTTCCGCCGGCATCCCGATCTTTTCCAGCCCGGCCCGTTCGAACGCTCCGACATCGGAAATCGTCGAGGCCGGCTGGCTGTGAAACTCCAGATCCATCAGCGCCGAGGCGACGAATTCGATGGTGGCAAACCCCTGATTGAACTGGCGCGCCGCAAGGAAGCGCTCAAGCAGATCGTCCGGAAGCGGCTCTCCGGTCTGGTAGTGTTTTGCGAACTGTCGCAGCACTTGCGGCTGTTCCTGCCAGTGTTCGTAGAGCTGTGAGGGCAGTTCTACGAAATCAGTAAACACGCTGGTGCCCGACAGCGAGGGATAAGTGACGTTTGAAAGCATGCCGTGCAGGCCGTGTCCGAACTCATGGAACAGCGTGCGCGCATCGTCCGGCGACAGCAGCGCAGGCTGGCCATCCGTACCCTTGGCGAAATTGCAGACGTTGATCACCAGCGGCGCGATGTCGCCGTCGAGCGTCTGCTGGTCGCGCAGCGTCGTCATCCAGGCGCCGGACCGCTTCGAGGCTCGTGCGAAGTAGTCGCCATAGAACAGCGCCTGATGCTTGCCGGCCGCGTCCATCACTTCCCAAACTTGGACGTCCGGATGCCAGGTCGGAATGTCCTTGCGCTC
The DNA here is from genome assembly GCF_031453995.1 of Nitrobacter vulgaris. Lineage (NCBI taxonomy): Bacteria > Pseudomonadati > Pseudomonadota > Alphaproteobacteria > Hyphomicrobiales > Nitrobacteraceae > Nitrobacter > Nitrobacter vulgaris. Next base: position 2,655 of record NZ_JAVDPZ010000022.1, read on the forward strand.
TGAGAAAGAGAGCCCGAACAGCCGATGCGCGCAATCGAAGGCCGCGGCGATCATGCCCTCCAGTGTCAGATAGGGCTTGATCGCGGCATCGTCGAAATCAGCGCGGATCTGGCGCAGCTTTTCAGCGTAGTAGCGCCAATCCCAAGGCGCGAGGGTGAAGTTGCCGCCCTCCTCCGCGATCAAGCCCTGCAAGGCATCGCGGTCGGCAAGCGCCCGCGCGCGGGCCGGCTTCCAGACCCGCTCCAGAAGACCACGGGCGGCTTCCGGCGTCTTGGCCATCGAATCCTCAAGCCGATAGACGGCGAAGCTAGGGTAGCCCAGGAGTTGTGCGGCTTCCTCGCGAAGCGCGAGGATCTCCACGATGGTTGCGTTGTTGTCGTTGGCGTTGCCGTTGTCGCCGCGGGCGGTGAATGCCTTGTAGACTTTCTCGCGCAGATCGCGGCGGCGCGAGCTCTTGAGAAACGTCTCCACCGAGGAGCGCGAGGTGGTCACGATGGCCTTGCCGGGCAGCACGCGTTCCTCCGCCGCGGCGCGCGCCGCTGCAATGAAGCTGTCCGGCAGGCCGTCTAGATCATCTTCGCCGAGTTCGAGGAACCACTCCTGTTCGTCGCGGAGGAGATGGTGGCTGAAGGTGGTGCCGAGATGAGCCTGCCTTTCGTTGATCGCGGCCATCCGCGCCTTCGCGGCCTCGTCGAGACCGGCGCCAGCCCGGTGGAAGCGCGTGTAGGTGCGCTCCAGCAGCCGTAACTGTTCGGCCGTCAGTCCGAGCGCGGTGCGATTCTCGTGGAGTTGCGCGATGCGGCCGAACAGCACCGCGTTCATCATGATCGGGTTCCAATGCCGCGCCAAACGCGAGGAGACATCCTTGTCGATCTCGAGCAGCTCCGGATTGGAGTGCGCCGACACCAGATTGTAAAATATTGCCGAGACCTTCGCGAGCAGCCTGCCGGAGCGTTCCAGCGCGATGATGGTGTTGGCGAAGTCCGGCGCCGACGGATCGTGGGTGATAGCGGCAACCTCGGCGGCATGGTCGATGAACGCCTGTTCGAAGGCGGGCAAAAAGTGTTCAGGCCCGATCTCGCCGAACGGCGCGGTCTGGAAAGGCGTCTGCCACGCCTTCAGCAGCGGGTTGTCCGGACCTGAGGCGGAAACGATAGGCGACGATTGAGGCGTGTCTGACATGGCGGTCCTGCTTTCGCCCGTTGCTGCACATTTTTGCCGCGATCCAAAGGCACCAAAACTATAACACGCGATGGGGCTCTTTGGGGCCTTTGGCGCTTGCCGCGGCAGGCATTTTCGGAGACATTGCGGTCGCAACGGGATTCTCCGACATGAGCTCTCAACCAACCCCTTCCGCCACACGCCAGATCATCTGGCCCAGCGTCATCACCGTCATTTCGGCTGCGATACTGATCGGCGCGGAAGTGTTCGGCGCAGCGTTCGCTGGCGGCTGGGCGCTCGCGATTCTGTTCGGACTGAGCGAGACGGAGGGCCATATTCTGCAAGCGGTGCTGTTCGTGATCGGCGTGTTCGTCATGATCAATTTCATCCGCGCCGCCCAACGCGTCGAGCCCTTCGTACGGCGAGTCTGAGACAAACCGCTGCGGCACAGGGTCAACCCGCATCCTTCGTACGCATCATCCGACGTTTCATTAAACAACTTTAAACTCTTCATCATCGGCGCACGAACGCGTCTATCGACGACGGCGTGGAGAAACAGCTTCGTTCCAAGAAAAATGTTGCGAAGCCTGATCAAAAGACTTATCTCTGTTCCTGCCCAATTTCGCACGTGCCTGTGGTCGTGTGTCAGTCGGTGGGTATCCGGACAAGAGGCCGGACAGCCGCCAAGGGTGAAGTGGCCGAGGGTCGCTCAGTCGATCGAGACTGAGAGGCCAGCATCTCTCTCCAGGGATGCCATTGAAGGCGCTTTATTCCTTGCAACCGTGACTGGCAGCCGGAGGCGAACCGGTGCACCCCGCTCTCAACGGGGGACGCGACTTAAAGCAACGACGGATCGGGCTTTTTTGGTCTCTACCGGCTTTCCACCGCCGGCGCGGGCTACTGAAAAGGCTTGTCCTTCATTGCCAGGTGTGCGGGCGGGATCATCCCAACCAATCCACGGCAGCACAGTTGATCTGAGCTCAAGGCGTTGTCGCGTCTCCATCGTGCGACGACGCCAGAACGTTCAGGCCGACGTCATTTTGAACGAGTCCGTCGCTGGACCGTTTGGAGGGTGCTATGACCGAACGCATTCGGGAATTCCTGCGCGACCGTCGCAGCAAAGGAGACGATACCGAGCCCTGCCTCGTGGTCGATCTCGACATCGTGCGCGACAACTACCAGACCTTCGCGAAGGCGTTGCCGGACTCGCGCGTGTTCTACGCCGTGAAGGCAAACCCTGCACCCGAGGTGTTGAGCCTGCTTGCCTCGCTCGGGTCGTGCTTCGACACCGCGACCGTCGCCGAAATCGAAATGGCGCTTGCTGCCGGCGCGACGCCGGATCGCATCTCCTTTGGCAACACCATCAAGAAGGAGCGCGATATCGCGCGCGCCTATGCGCTCGGCATTCGTTTGTTCGCGGTGGATTGCAATGCGGAGGTCGAGAAGATCGCCCGCGCCGCTCCGGGGGCGAAGGTGTTCTGCCGTATCCTCTATGATTGTGCGGGTGCCGAGTGGCCGCTGTCGCGCAAGTTCGGCTGCGATCCGGAGATGGCGGTCGAGGTGCTCGATCTCGCTAAACGCCTAAGTCTCGAGCCGGTCGGCATTTCGTTCCATGTCGGTTCGCAGCAGCGCAAGGTGAAAGCTTGGGATCGTGCTCTGACGATGGCCTCGCAAGTGTTCCGCGACTGCGGCGAACGTGGCATCAACCTGACCATGGTCAACATGGGCGGGGGCTTCCCGACGAGGTACCTGAAGGAAGTTCCGCCGGTCGTGCAGTACGGCCGGTCGATTTTCCGCGCACTGCGCAAGCACTTCGGCAATCAGATCCCTGAGACCATCATCGAGCCGGGCCGCGGCATGGTCGGCAACGCCGGCGTGATCGAGGCTGAGGTTGTTCTGATCTCAAAGAAGAGCGTCGGTGACGAGAACCGCTGGGTCTATCTCGACATCGGTAAGTTCGGCGGCCTCGCAGAGACCATGGACGAATCGATTCGCTACGCAATCAGGACGCCGCATGATGGCGCCGAGATGACACCGTGCGTGCTGGCAGGCCCGACCTGCGACTCCGCCGACGTGCTCTACGAGAAGCAGCCGTATCCATTGCCCGTGACGCTCGAGATCGGCGACAAGCTGCTGATCGAAGGCACCGGCGCTTATACGTCGACCTACTCTTCGGTGGCCTTTAACGGCTTTCCGCCGCTGAAGACCTATCACATCTGAGCGCAAGCTCTTCCTCTCCGTTCGCGGAGAGCTGAAAGAGAAACCGGAAGCCGGTCCACCGGCTTCCCCCCATCACAATGATTGCTGACAAACTCCGCGCGGCTATTCGAGTCGCCAGAGTGGGGATGACGCGCCATGAATGCTGTTCTCAAGAAAATCGCCGCCCACTGCGAAATTTCTTCCTTCGCGATCCGCGCCGAGCGCCCTTCCGACGTCGCCGCGCGCGAAACATTGCTCGACGCAAGCTTCGGCGACGGCCGCCATGCGCGGACCTGCCAGCGTCTGCGTGACGGACGGAAACCGGCCGAGGACCTCGCTTTAGCGGCGGTTAATAACGGCAAGCTGATTGGAACCGTGCGGTTGTGGCACGTCAGCGCCGGGGGCGTCGCCGCGCTGGCGCTCGGTCCTCTCGCGGTCGCTGCGTCCCATCGCAAGCTTGGCGTGGGAGCCGCATTGATGGAGCGCGCGCTCGAGCTTGCGCAGGCGCACGGCTATGGCGCCGTGATCCTGCTTGGCGATGCGCCGTATTACGCGCGCTTCGGTTTCTCGGCATTCAAAACTGGCAACCTTCTCCTGCCCGGCCCGTTCGAGCGCGACCGGCTGCTCGCTGTCGAACTGCGCAAGGCTGCGCTTGAAGGCGCTTCTGGCCTGATCGTACCGACAGGCGCTCGGGTTTCGAAAATGCGGCGAGCTCACGCCCGGGAAATTGCGCGACCGATGCCGTGCGCGGCATGAACGCATCACGACGGACAATGCTCGTTTCAAGAGCGGGCGCGTGCAAGCAACGCTCGCGCCGAGGACGGAATTCGACAAACGCCGTGCTCTCGCCGAGGGATATAATGCCCTGGTCCAGCCGGAGTATTGACTTCCACGCGGATCACCCTACGTTGGCATGATCATGTCGAACGTTTGCAATAATCGTTTGTTGCTGCGCGCTGGTCACCTTCACGCAGGAAGGTGACCCGGGCGGACGTGTGCCGTCCGGGATTATTCAAGTTCGACCGCATTTCCACCTGACCATTTGTTTCTTAGGCACATCGAGCGATGCCTTGCATCGCATGTTGTGCCGTCGTCGTCGGTAATCGTCTAATCAACAGACGATCATTCACTACGACCAACTCGCGGTAAAAGACATGCTCGACAATCTGCAGATACGCCTCCCCGCCATCGCCATTAGCACACACGATATCGACCGCTTGCGGCACCTTGCCGAAGCTGCGATGGAGAAACATCCCACGACGGCAGAATTTCTCGCCCGGGAAATCGACCGCGCCGAAATCATTCCCGCCGATCGCTCCGTCATCGACGACATCAGCGGCCTGAGGCGCAAGGTCAATCTCGTGACGATGCAATCCGAAGTGACGTTCGTCGACGACATAAGCGGCGAAAAGCGTAAAGTCGTTCTTGTTTATCCGGAAGACGCCGACGTCGATGCCGGCAAGATCTCGATTCTCACACCTGTCGGCGCGGCCCTTATCGGCCTGTCTACGGGACAGAGCATCGAATTTCAAACCCCCTCCGGCGGATGGCGTTCGCTGACCGTGATCGCTGTCTGGTCGCACTGGCCAATGGCGGACCGTAAATAGCAGTCATGCGCCTGTCTCCACCCTGTTAGGGGCAGGCGCACGACGTTATCAGAATCAGGCCCGGTGACCATGCGCAGCCGTCAGCAGCGTGTTATTTCCGGCTTTGATGGCACTAAAACCGGAATCCAGCTTCCGATCGCCGCGTTGTCCAGTTCGCTTCAAAACGCTATAGACTTGGCGCATGACGGGCGGCCACCATAATGACCATTCCCATCGTGCTTGTCATGGTCATGGCGGGCATACTCATGGTGACCATGGTCAGATCGCAAATTTCGGTCGCGCTTTCGCGATCGGAATCGGTCTGAATGCGGCCTTCGTCCTGATTGAGGCCGGCTACGGCTTCGTTGCAAACTCCACCGCGCTGCTCGCCGATGCGGGACACAATCTGTCCGACGTGCTTGGATTGCTGGTGGCGTGGATCGCAGCCGTACTATCGCAGCGCCCGCCGACGCCGCGTCTGACCTATGGCCTTCGCAAAACATCGATCCTGGCGGCGCTCGCGAATGCGATCCTTTTGCTGATCGCATGCGGAGCGATCCTGCTCGAGGCGATCCAGCGCCTGATCCATCCCGAGCCGATTGAGAGCCTGACCGTGATCGTCGTCGCCGCCACCGGAATCATCATCAACGGCATCACCGCGTGGCTGTTCGCATCGGGCCGCAACACCGATCTCAATATTCGGGGCGCCTATCTGCATATGATGGCGGATGCCGCCGTCTCGTTCGGCGTGGTTCTGGCTGCCACCGCGATCATGGCGACGGGATGGCTTTGGCTCGATCCGGCGATGAGTCTCGTCATCGTTGCGGTCATCGTCGCGGGCACATGGAGCCTTCTGCGCGAAAGTACCGCGATGACGCTGGCCGCCGTACCTTCGGGCATCGATCCGGCCGCGGTACGCGCCTTCCTCACCGGACATTCCGGCGTTGCCTCGATTCACGACCTTCATATCTGGGCGATGAGTACCACCGAAACAGCGCTGACCGCTCACCTTGTCATGCCGGCTGGAAACCCAGGCGATGCCTTCTTGATCAAGACTTGCCATGAGTTGCAGCATCGATTTGGAATCGGCCATGCCACGCTGCAAATCGAAACATCCGTCGACGTCGAATGCGCGCTCGCGCCCGACCATGTCGTATGATTATGACATCTATAATCATATGACCGCGGCATGACATCGCGGAACCGTGCGCGGGGCCTTGATTTCATCGGCGTTTTATCGTTTTCAGGGATGCTCAGCGGCCGCTTTTGCGGGCGCGCAATTTCCCGACAATCTGGAGATATATGATGTCGTCCAATGCTTCGTCCGTGCATGCACGCATCACCGGGCCGATCGTCATGATCGGATTCGGTTCGATCGGAAAAGGCACTCTGCCGCTGATCGAGAAGCATTTCGAGTTCGACAAGTCGCGATTCGTCATCGTCGATCCGCATGCGGACGATACGCTGGCAAAAAAACACGGCGTCAGATTCATCAGGCAGGCCATTACCCGCGACAACTATCATGATGTTCTGGTTCCCCTGCTGACGGAAGGCGGCGGTCAGGGCTTCTGCGTCAATCTGTCGGTCGATACCGGCTCAGTCGATCTCATGACCATGTGTCGCGAGATCGGATCACTCTACATCGACACCGTGGTCGAGCCGTGGCTCGGATTTTATTTCGACAAGAGCGCCGGCCCCGAAAAGCGCTCCAACTACGCGCTGCGCGAAACGCTGCTCGCGGCCAAGCGCAAGAGCGAAGGCGGCACCACCGCGGTTTCCACCTGCGGCGCCAACCCCGGCATGGTGTCGTGGTTCGTCAAACAGGCGCTGCTCGACATCGCGCGCGATACCAACACACCGTTCAACGAACCGAAGAGCCGCGAAGGCTGGGGCCAGCTCGCGCACAAGCTCGGCGTCAAGGGCATTCACATCGCCGAGCGCGACACCCAGCGCTCGAAGACGCCGAGGCCGATGAATGTGTTCGTCAATACCTGGTCGGTGGAGGGATTCGTCTCCGAAGGAATGCAACCCGCCGAACTTGGCTGGGGCACACATGAAAAGTGGATGCCCGAAAACGGCCGCAAGCACGACACTGGATGTCAGGCCGCGATCTATCTGCTGCAACCCGGTGCCAACACGCGCGTACGTTCATGGTGCCCGACGCCGGAAGCCCAGTATGGTTTTCTGGTCACGCACAACGAGTCGATCTCGATCGCCGACTACTTCACGGTGCGCGACGGCCAGAAGGTGATCTATCGCCCGACCTGCCACTATGCCTATCACCCGGCGAACGACGCGGTGCTGTCGTTACACGAGATGTTCGGTGCGGAAGGCAAGATGCAGCCTGAGTGGCACATCCTCGATGAAACGGAGATCGTTGACGGCATAGACGAGCTTGGCGTGCTGGTGTACGGCCACAGCAAGAACGCCTATTGGTTCGGCTCGCAACTCTCGATCGAAGAAACGCGCCGCGTTGCGCCTTATCAGAACGCCACCGGCATGCAGGTCTCATCCGCGGTGCTGGCCGGCATGGTTTGGGCGCTGGAAAATCCGGAAGCCGGCATCGTCGAGGCCGACGAGATGGACTTCCGCCGCTGCCTCGAAATCCAGCGCCCCTATCTCGGTCTTGTAAAGGGCTATTACACCGACTGGACACCGCTGACCGATCGCCCCGGACTCTTTCCGGAGGACATCGATACAGCGGACCCGTGGCAGTTCAGAAACGTTCTGGTTCGGTAATCCGTGCGAGATACGGGAGAACAAACAGCCCATGCGCAGGCAGGAGAGGTTTCGTCCGGCCTGCGGCTCTTAATGTCCGTTAATCGGTGGAGCGACCTTCTCTGCCGGCGCGGGAGGCAGCGCCGGTTGAGGGTTTGCGTGCCCCGCCTCATCAGCATCGGGCCGTGCAGGTTCAGGCGCGGGCGTCGTCGGACGGGTACCGCCCGGCTTTGATTCAGCCGGACCATTCTCTTTGCCGGCGGGCACAGGCTGGGTTTGCGGTGGCGACGTCTGCGCGATCACTATCTCTCCCTGCGCGAACGACAGGGAGATACCGGGCACCATCAAACCGATAGCGGCGATGAGCACGGTCGCCAGACCGGCTTTCGCATCGTTGTCTTTTTTCGTATCGCCGTTGCGTTTGCTCGCCATCATGAGGCTCCCCACCGCTATGGTCAGAGACCAACAACTCGCCACGCGCAAAGTTCCCTCTCGAGACCTTAAGAGCGAGCCGGCCTCAACAAGTCTATCGCGTAGAGCGTTTAGCGAAGTGGATACCGGTTCGCGCCAAGACAACGCGTCACAGCAGAATAGCCCCGCTTCTGATCCTATCAGAAGCGGGAAGGTTCTTAGAGATCGACCAGCCCCGCGTCGCCGTTCTGCAGGGCAAAAGCCAGCATCGAGCCCTTCGCATTCCATGCCAGCGCCGTGACAGCTGCATCACCGTCGTGGCGGACGACAACCTTGGCGCCGTTTGTGATCCGCACCATCAAGATGATGCCGTTCTCGTATCCGGCGGCGAGAAAGTCCTGGGTCGGATGGCAAGCGACCGCAGTGACGCGGGTCTGCAACGGAGCCAGCATAACCGGCTCCTTGTCCATCGGGCCGTCTTTGCTGGCAAAGGGCCAAACCACCACCCGGTCCGCGCCGGATGTCGCCAGAAATTTTCCAGCCATGGCCCATGACATGGATTTGACGCGGCTGGGATAGCCGGTCATTTGCATATGCTGCGCATCGGCCAGCCGCCAACCATGCAGCGCCGGCTCGTGCATGGTGGTGACGATAAATCTGCCGTCGGGACTGAAGGTGACGCCGAGATGCGAGCCGGCCCATTCCAGCCGCTCTGGCGCAGCCGTCATGTTCGGAAACCACAGTGACACGCCGTTGTAGTGCGCAAGCGCGAGTCGTAAGCCCTTCGGCGCGAACGCAAGTCCTCCAACACTCGAAGGTGCTTCGATCGACTTTTCCTCACCCTTAAGGCCGCGCAAGAAAGCGGTCTTGCCAGCGGACCATGCAAGCGCGCCATCGTGATGGACCGCAACGTTATCGATCCAGCGGCGTTTTGCGTCGGTCACGAGAACCGAACTCTCGCCATTCATGTCGAGCGCAACAACCTTGCCGTCGTCGCCACCCGTGACGATCCGTTTACCATCCGAAACCGACGACAGGATCGCGCCGCCATGAACGGTCACCGCGACCTTCTCGCCGTCGCCGGAGACGAGCGTGATTGTTTCCTCGTCGCCGACGAACGCGGCGCGATCACCGATGAAGTAGAGGGCTGCCACCGGTGAACCGATGGTGACGGGACGCACGCGCTCGCCAATTGAGGCCATCGCGTGCTGCTGCTGAGCGGTGTCTTTCATCACGCGGCGATGCAGTTCTGAAAGCCTTCACGGATCAAGGCTTCCGGCAATTCGCGGCCAATGAAGACGAGACGACTCTCCCGCTTCTCGTCAGGCTTCCATGCACGCTGGCGGCTGCCCTCCAGCATCATGTGGACGCCCTGGAAGACGTAGCGATCGTCGTCACCGCTAAACGCCATAATACCTTTCGAGCGCAGAATCTTTTGTCCCTCCGCCGCCAGGAGCTCCTGCAGCCAAGGCATGAACTTGTCCTGCTCGAGCGGCTTGTCCGAACGCAGAGACAGCGACTGCATCTCCTCGTCGTGATAATGCTTCGAACCGTGGCCATGATCGTGATCGTGATGATCGTGACCATGATGGTCGTGGTCGTGATGGTCATGATCGTGGTGGTCATGATGGTCGTGACCGTCATTCTCGAGGAAATCCGGCTCGAGCTCGAGGATCCGGTCAAGATCGAACGCACCGCGTTCCAGAACATCCGACAACGCCACCTGGCAGCGCTCGGTACGATGCAGCTTGGCATAGGGGTTGATGCCGCGAATCCGCGCTTCCACCTCGGCCAGCTCCGGTACCGACACCAGATCGGTCTTGTTCAAAACGATGACGTCGGCGAAGGCGATCTGGTTTTTTGCCTCGGGCGCATCCTTCAGCCGCTCGCTCAGCCACTTGGCGTCGGCCACCGTCACCACGGCATCAAGGCGCGCATTGTTCTGCACGTCTTCGTCAACGAAGAAAGTCTGCGCTACCGGCGCAGGATCGGCAAGACCCGTAGTCTCGACGATGATGGCGTCAAACTTGCCCTTGCGTTTCATCAGTCCTTCGAGAATACGCACCAGGTCGCCGCGCACCGTGCAGCAGACGCAGCCATTGTTCATTTCGAACACTTCCTCGTCGGCACCGATGATCAGATCGTTGTCGATGCCGATTTCGCCGAATTCGTTGACGATCACAGCGTATTTCTTGCCGTGATTTTCAGACAGGATACGGTTCAAAAGCGTGGTTTTGCCGGCGCCGAGATAGCCTGTCAGCACGGTTACGGGAATTTTTGTCGAGGCGGAGGCGTTTATATCAGACATCAATGAACTCGGGGCTGTTCCGCACTCCTTGCGGAGGGAGGTGGGGTTCAATAGCACGCGCAGCACTCGGCGACCACACGAGCCGCTTCGCGATCCTTCCTGGGGAAGGCAAGCCCGCGACTATTCCGCCAGCGCGCTCATCAACGCCTTTATATTATGCCGGACCATGGCAATGTAAGTGGGGGCGTCGCCCTTTTCATCGCTCAAACTGTCAGAATAGAGCGTCCCCCCGACCCGTGCCCCGGCCTCAGTGGCGATTTGGCTGATCAGCCGCGGATCGCTGAGATTTTCCAGAAACACGGCCGGGATTTTTGCGGTCCTGATCTGGGTGACGGTGGCGGCGATATCGCGCGCGCTCGCCTCGCTATCGGTCGATACGCCCTGCGGAGCGATGAAAGCGATGCCATAGGCCGCCTCGAAATAGGTGAAGGCATTGTGGGCCGAGATCACTTTGCGACGCTCTGGCGGAATCCGGGCCACTGCCTCGCGAACCTCCTGATCCAGCGCATCCAATTTCGCGAGATAGTCGGCGGCGTTGTCCCGATAGACCGCTTCGCCCGCGGGGTCGGCCGCAATCAGTGCATCTCGAATATTAACGACGTATATTTTGGCATTGGCAACGGACTGCCATGCATGAGGATCTGCCGAACCCTCACCGTGCACCGTTTGACCGGCATCGGCCGCGCGAAGTGGGACACCTGTGGTCGCAAATACGATCGCCGCGTTGCCGCCAGAGGCCTGCACCAGCCGCGGCAGCCAGCCTTCGAGGCCGAGGCCGTTGACAATGACCAGTCTCGCGGCCGCGACCTTTTTGGCGTCTGCCGGCGTCGGGGTAAACACATGCACGTCGCCGCTCGTCCCGACCAGGGTTGTGACACCGGTCCGCGCGCCTCCAACAGCCCGCGCGAAATCGCCGAGAATCGAAAAACTCGCAACCACCGCAATCCGGTCATCGCTGTGGGGGTCATCGCTACGGTCTTGGGCGCGGACGGGCGCGAGCGCTGCCAACACGATCGCGACCACCCATATTCCGAGACGAGACCGCGCCATGACGTCCACCATCACGCTTCGAGATGGGGCGCGGGAAAAAGCTGTCGCAGAATCCCGCCGACGCGTCCGAACAGCACAGACGCGACATAAAACGCCGACGCCACCAGGATGATTGCCGGTCCCGAAGGCACCTTGCTGTGAAACGACAGCACCAGTCCGGCATAACCGGACAGCAGTGCGCTAACGACAGCGATCATCATCATGCCGGTGATGTCGCGCGACCAGAACCGGGCGATGCCCGCCGGCAAAATCATCAACCCGACTGCCAGCAGGGTGCCCATGGCATGGAAGCCGTTGACGAGGTTAACGACGACCAATCCGAGAAACGCCAGGTGCGCCGGCGCACCGGCGCGGCTCACCGTACGCAGAAACACGGGATCGACGCATTCGATCACCAGCGGGCGGTAGATCACCGCGAGCACCACAAGTGTCACGGTGGCATTAATCGCGATCACCATGAGCGTCTGGTTGTCCATCGCAAGGATATTGCCAAAGAGCACATGAAGCAGATCGATGTTGGTGCCTTTGACCGACACGATGGTGACACCCAACGCCAGCGACGCGAGATAGAAGGTTGCCAGCGACGAATCCTCTTTCAATTCGGTGACGCGCGATACCACCCCCGCCAGAATCGCCACTGCGAACCCAGCAATTAATCCGCCGACGGTCATCGCGAACAGATTGAGGCCCGACAGCAGGAAACCGATGGCCGCTCCCGGCAGGATCGCGTGCGCCATCGCATCGCCGACAAGACTCATCCCCCTCAACATCAGGAACACGCCGATTGGCGCCGCCCCTAGCGCAAGCGCGATCGCCGCCGCCAGCGCACGGCGCATGAATTCGAAATCAGCGAAGGGAGCGACCAGCGCGTCGTAGATCATGATGCCTCAAGCTGCGCGCGGCGGAACGTGCGCTGCGCAGGCAGCAGCGCCATCATCGAAAGCTTCACACATCTGCCGGGCCAGCGACAGGTTGTCGGCCGTCAACGCCTGCGCCGTCGGTCCCCATGCCACCGCGCCGCGCGCAAGCAGCAGGGTCTCCGGAAAATTCGCGCGCACCAGATCCATGTCGTGCAGCGCCGCGACCACCGTGCGCTTCTCCTCATGCCAACGCCGCACCAGAGCGAGCAAATCGGCCGAAGTCTTGGCGTCAATGGCGTTGAAGGGCTCGTCCAGGACGATCACGCCGGCATCTTGCAACAGCACCCGAGCGAACAGCATGCGCTGCATCTGCCCACCCGACAGCGTGCCGATGGGGCGATTTTCAAATCCGTTCAGGCCGACGACCGCAAGAGCTTCAACGATCCGCCGGCGTTCCCGCCTGCCGAGTCCGCCGAACGCGCCGGTGGTTCGCCACAACCCGGAACCGGTGAAATCGAACACCGAAATCGGAAAGCTGCGATCGATCTCTGCGCTTTGTGGCAAATAGGCAATGTCGCGGACGTCGAGGTCGCCGAAGGCGATCGATCCCGCCAGCGGCTTCAGGATGCCGACGATGCCGCGAAACAGCGTGGATTTACCCGCGCCGTTTGGACCGACCACCGCCAGCAGCGCGCCGGACGCGATCTCACCGCTCAGATGATGCACGGCCGGATGCCGCTCATACCCCAGCGTGACGTCACGAAATTGCAGTTGCGCTACCATCTCACGGTTGTCAGCAGTACGGCCGCCCAAAGCCCGGCGCTGACCGCAAGCGCCGTTCCCAGCCGAGCAACCAGCGCCATCCGCAGGATCGACCATGGCACTGTCTGGGCCGGATGCGGCGAGGATGGTCCATGGGCGTGCCCCTTTGGGTGTCCATGCTCGTGAGCTTGACCATGGACGTGAGTGTGAGGAGGAAGCACCTGATACGCTTTCCGGCCCTGGACGAGACCAGGGAGCCAAATTGAGAGGTCCATGACCGTTATATTATAACATCACGGTTGGCTAGCAGGCAAGCCGGCGGCTTCGCGAACGGGGCGTCCAGCAGTCGTCGCCCTATGTCAGGTGGACGGAGCAGCGCGAGGCCGGCAAACAGGCCGAACGACCAATCCCGACCACGTAGATGGCTAGCCAGCCGATCTCGCCGTGTTTGTACAACAGCGGTATCGAGCGATGATGCAAGAAGGTGACGCAGCAGACCCGCTGCGGTCCAACCTGAAACATTGATGAGAAATGTAACGAACGAGCATACCAACAAAAAAAGGCGGCACTGCCATGCCGCCTTTCATGAGATTCTCCGCCTATAGATCAGACGGCCTTGGAGAACAGTTCGTCGACGTAATCCCAATTCACGAGATGATCGAGGAACGCCTTGAGATAATCCGGACGGCGATTGCGGTAGTCGATGTAATAAGAGTGCTCCCAAACGTCGCAGCCAAGAATGGGAGTCGCGTTGTGAATCAGCGGATTCTCGGCGTTCGGCGTCTTGGACACTCCGAGCTTACCATTCTTCACTTGCAGCCATGCCCATCCTGAACCGAACTGCCCGGCGCCAGCTGCGGCGAAGTCAGCCTTGAATTTGTCCAGACTGCCAAAATCCTCGACGATTTTCTTCTCCAGACGACCGGGCAGTTTATTGCCACCGCCATTGGGCTTCATCCAGTTCCAGAAATGCAGGTGGTTATAGTGCTGACCGGCGTTGTTGAAGACGCCCACGGCCGCGCTCTTGCCGTATGAGCTTTTCACGATCTCCTCGAGCGATTTGCCCTCGAATTCGGTCCCCTTGATTGCGTTATTTCCGTTGGTCACATACGCCTGATGGTGCTTATCATGATGATACTCCAAGGTTTCTTTGGACATATGAGGCGCAAGCGCGTCATGGGAATACGGCAGGTTCGGAAGCGTAAAGGTCATGGGTTATTTGTCCGAATTGGTGGGAGATTGAAATTGAGACCAGAGAAAACCCCTGATCAGGAGTTTCCTTCGCCAGTACTACAATAGCCGTTACATACCATAACTTGAGAGTGGTCAACGCTGGGTATGCCGGTCTTGCAGGCCGCATATTCACGAGACGCGCAGCTCGCTGCCACTACGTCCTTTGCCTTCTCCAGGACCGGCCATAGCTCGCTGCACATATAACGTTGCATCACTCGTTTTTTTTGTTATGCACCCCAAGGGACTCTGGAGGTGGTTGTCATGCTCGTGCGATCCGGCTTTGCCATTGCGATTCTTTCCGCCATGTTATCTGTCGCCGGCGCACAGACACCGGCCGACCCCACCGGCATCTGGTTAACACAGGCGGGTGATGCCAAGGTTCGTGTCAGCAAATGCCGCAGCGGAATTTGCGGCGTCATTGTCTGGCTACGCAACCCGATCGATCCCGCGACCGGAAGACCTGCCGTCGACGACAAAAATCGCAACCCCGCGCTGTCCAAGCGACCGATGATCGGACTGCCGCTGTTCCATGGCATGTCGCAAACCGAATCTAACAAATGGTCAGGCACGATCTACAATGCCGATGACGGCAACTCCTATGCCAGCAACGTCTCTGTCGCGGGTCCCGGCGCGCTGCGCGTGGAAGGCTGCGTCGGCGCGTTGTGCAGCGGAGAGGTCTGGACGCGCACTCACCGCTGAAGAACAAACGACCGACCTACCCTCGCCTTCAAAGCCTCGCAGCACGCAGCCGCAGCGCGTTGCCGACGACGCTCACCGACGATAGCGCCATAGCCGCCGCCGCCACGACCGGGGACAACAGCAAGCCAAAAAGCGGATAGAGAACTCCGGCTGCGATCGGAATGCCTGCCGCATTGTAGATGAAGGCGAAGAACAGGTTCTGCCGAATATTGCGCATTGTCGTCTCAGAGAGACGGTGGGCGCGAGCGATACCCATGAGATCGCCCCCGAGCAGCGTCACGCCGGCGCTCTCCATTGCAATGTCCGTCCCGGTGCCCATGGCGATGCCGACATCGGCGGTAGCAAGCGCTGGTGCATCGTTGATGCCGTCGCCGGCCATCGCCACGACACGCCCCTCATCCCGAAGTCTTGCGACGATCGCGCTCTTCTGCTCGGGAAGAACATCCGCCTCGACATCGGCGATGCCAAGCTGCCTGGCGATCGCATGGGCGGTGGTGCGATTGTCGCCGGTCAGCATGATGACCTTAATGCCGTCTTCTGCCAGCGCTTTCAGAGCCGCGCGCGCTGACGCTTTCACAGGATCGGCAATCGCGAGCAGACCCGCCAGCTTGCCCTCACGTGCGATATTGATGACGGTGGCGCCGTCGGCGCGCAGATCTTCGGCCAATGCCGCCATGCCGTGAACGGCAACATTCCGGGATTCGAGAAACGCGGCTGAGCCGATCAGCACAGTTTTTCCCGCGATCTTTCCAGTCACGCCCTTTCCGGCCGGCGCGTCAAATTCCTGCACGTCGTTCAGCACCAGATTGCGGTGCTTCGCCGCAGCTACGATGGCGTCCGCCAGCGGATGCTCGCTGGATCGCTCGACGCTTGCAGCAAGACGCAGCAGATCGTCTTTCTCGACACCTTCCGCTACCTCGATGGCGACGACCTTGGGCTTGCCCTCGGTTAAGGTGCCGGTCTTGTCGACCACCAGCGTGTCGACCTTCTCCATGCGCTCGAGCGCTTCGGCGTTCTTGATCAGGACGCCGGCCTGCGCGCCGCGTCCCACGCCCACCATGATCGACATTGGCGTGGCGAGCCCGAGTGCACATGGACAGGCGATGATCAGCACGCTCACCGCAGCAACCAGACCGAACGCCAGACGCGGCTCGGGGCCAACGACGGCCCAGACCGCGAACGCGACCGCGGCCGCAGCGATGACGGCGGGCACGAACCAGCCGGCCACCCGATCGGCCAAACGCTGGATCGGAGCGCGGGACCGCTGCGCCTGCGCTACCATCTGTACGATCCGCGACAACAGCGTGTCGCGCCCGACCTTCTCGGTCCGCATGACGAAGCTGCCAGACCGGTTGATGGTGCCAGCGATCACCCGTGCGCCCGCTTCCCTGGCAACCGGCATGGATTCACCGGTCACCATAGATTCATCGAGCGACGAGCGACCCTCGACGATAACACCGTCCACCGGCACCTTTTCTCCGGGGCGAACCCGGAGCCGGTCACCGACGGCTACGTCGTCAAGCGCCACATCGTGATCCGCGCCTAGCTCATCAATGCGGCGCGCGGTCTTCGGTGCAAGATCGAGCAGCGCCTTGATGGCTCCCGACGTTGCCTCGCGAGCGCGCAACTCAAGCACCTGCCCGAGCAGCACCAGGATAGTGATAACCGCCGCCGCCTCGAAATAGACCGCGACCGCGCCGTCATGCCCGCGAAAGGCCGGCGGGAATATCGCGGGCGCGAAGGTGGCGGCAAGGCTATAGACATAGGCGACGCCAGTGCCCATCGCGATCAGCGTGAACATGTTGAGATTGCGCGTCGTCAGCGATTGCCAGCCACGCAAGAAGAACGGCCAGCCGGCCCAGATCACCACCGGCGTCGCGAACGCAAGCTGAATCCAGTTCGATAATGTTTGCCCGATCCAGCCATGCGCTCCGGCAATATGCGCACCCATGTCCAACGCGATCACAGGCAACGCGAGGATCAACCCGATCCAGAACCGGCGCAGCATATCCGCGAGTTCAGGATTAGGCGCGTCATCCAGGGACACAAATTCAGGCTCCAGCGCCATGCCGCAGATCGGACAGGCGCCGGGGCCAACCTGGCGGACTTCCGGGTGCATCGGGCAGGTGTAGATGGTGCCTTCCGGCACATCCGCCGGCGGCGCCTTGGACTTGTCAAGATATGACTGCGGCGCCGCGGCGAATTTGGTTCGGCAGCCGGCAGAGCAGAAATGATAGGTCGAACCATGATGATCGAAGCGATGTTTGCTGGTCTGCGGATCGACCGTCATGCCACAGACCGGATCCAGAACTTTTACGTCGGCCGCATGGGCGGCCTGACCATGGTGTTGCTCGTGATGATGTGCGTGCGCGTCATGAGCATGTGCCGTCGCAACTTCCTCACCGCAGCAACTCGCCTCACTCGATGCGGCGGGGGGTGATGCAGTCTGCTTCTCCGCACCGCAGCCGCAGCCATCTTGGGACTTTGCTTGCCCTGCTGTGTTCATCCCGATCTCCGCAATCCCCTTGCAGTCTATACCCCACGGGGGTATATATCCGTCATGCGCGACAATATCAAGATATCCTGCCGAAAGCGCCTCAGCCGGATCGAGGGCCAGGTACGCGGCCTATCCCGAATGGTGGACGAAGACCGCTATTGTATCGACATCGTGACGCAGATATCCGCCGTGCGCGCCGCGCTCCGGCGCGTCGAGGAGGAAGTGCTGAAGGATCATGTGGCGCATTGCGTCGAGCACGCGATCACAAGCGGCAACAAGGCCGATCAGCGGCGCAAGATCTCCGAGTTGATGGCCGTCATCGAGCGGACGAACCGATAGTTGAAGAGATACTGCCGGCGTTCACCGGGTGCGCGACATCGGATGCGCCAGATCAGATCGATGCGGTATCTGAATCTTCTCGAAGTCGCACTGCCCAATACGTTCTATGTTGCAGCGGTTGTGAGGAGTTGAAGCCAGCTTCGTCAAACTTCTCGACGAAGCATTTCGGCGCGACCGCCGAAGCGAGGGCACTCGTGCAAACCTCACCGCCCTCCGCCAGGATGACTGGAGGCAGCCGTTCTTGACCGGCTCTAGCATGAACTGATGGACCCGGCCCGCCACATCAAGCGGCCGCATGTCGAACTCAACGCTTCGATTGAAACTTTCGCACCGAAGTGGTCAAGATTCGACAGGAGATTGACGGTGATCTCCCGAATCCGAAAAGCGATCCGTCAAAAAATTTTCGCTACTGATTTCCCAGCAGAAAATCACGATCTTCTTTTGAACATCGTTTCGGACACTATCGACAACGATCGAGTGAATCATCGACAGATCAAGCACAGAAAATCGACGTACGATAGTTTGAACGGCACTCCGCAGACAGACAAGAAAAAGACCGTTAGCACCAGTATCACAAGGCATCTGTATTAGCACTGCAACTATCGCTGACAGTTCGACACTGTCTCATATCGTTTGTTGCGATGATGTTTGGTCCACGCAGAGACTGTCGACTTCACGCGCACCTCATGTTTCAGCCGAAAGAACCCCGAGACGTGCGGCGAAGGCTTTGCTGACAGAAGCATGGATCGCTTTGGGAAACCGGGGCGGCAATTCATCCGCTAACCGCTCCAGCGTCTCGCCTGCGGTGGCAGCGATTTCGTTGATCACGGTTTGAACGGTCGTCTTCGAAAATCGCGCCTTCCGTCCGGTCTCGAAGAAGTGTCGGCCTTGAATTCCATCAATCCTGTAGTGGTTCTTCGCTCCCACGGCCATGGCGAGCTTCATCTGCTTGCGTTCGATCTGGCGGGCGTCGAGACTCGGCTGGGCGGACAGAACGTCGTAAAGCGGCGTCAGGCGGAAAGTGCCGCCTGGTCCGAGGAAGATGCTGAAGTTCTTGGCGTGTCCGTCGGTGGCCCCGATAAGCCAGAACAGGATCTGGGCCTTGAGGACGGTCTTGCGATCCTCGTCGGGCGTGTCGCTGCCCTTGAGGAGGTCGAGAACCTGCACGAGGCCGGGCCCGCCGTCGCTCTGATACTTCCTGCTCGGGGGCACCGACAGCGCCTGACAGCAATCTTCCTGCGGCAAGCGCAGTAGGCGCCCGTCCTGAGTCCAACGCCGGTCGAAGCGTTCAATGACCAGCGCTCTCGTCCTCCCGAACGTCTCGATGGTGGCGTTGTTGACCGGAAGCCCAAAGACTGCGAGCAGCCTCAGGCAAAAAAACTCGTTCTCGACGCTGTTCGACAGATCGATGCCGTTTGGCAGTTCACCGATCTGGGGCTTCAGGATATGGGTCGTGGGTGTCGTCCCGAGAGGCCTGCGCCAACGCTTGCCGTCCCACAGCAGCGCGGTCTTTTCCTGCGCGCCGGCAACGGAAATCCGGAAGTCGTCGTCTTTGCTGAGGCCAAGGGGAGCCTGCTCAAGGTTCCGCAGCAGCTTTTCGATTGCCGCGTCATCGATGGGCTCTCCTTCGATCCCACTGCTGCGCTCATCGACTCCATCGGCAACAAACTGGAGAGCACCGATGCAATCCCGTCCGATGGCTACGAGCAGGCTATAGGCGTCGGCCCCTTCAGCGCCGACCCTTTCTGCGACACGTCGGCGCAGCAGTTCGGAGTCGGGGAGCAGGTTCTCGAAGACAGCAATGACCGGAGCACCGCGCCAGGAGTCCTCCCGTAACGGCAGTGAAAGCGAGACCGGGATGGCATTCTCCCAACCGAGCCAGCTTTCATCATATTGAAAGCTGACCGCGCCGCCCGGATCTTTGAGAAGATGACCGACCAGGCGGTTGTTGAGATAGACGTACAGCGGTGCGTGCTGCCGACGGCGCGCCATCAGAAAATATCCTCAATGGCGGCGGCCCTGCCCTTCGATCGTGGTCCTATCTGTACTTCGAGGTCGAGCGCGGCGAGCACGGCAAGGATCGTATCCAGCCTGGTGGCGGGATTGCCGCTTTCGATTAAGGAGACTGTCTCCTGACGGAGACCCGCCCTCTCGCCGAGCTGCGTCTGGCTCCATCTCCGCTGCTTGCGTGCGCGGCGGATGAAGTTGCCGACCTGCTTTGGACTGCGCGCCAAGTCTGCCATAGCTCAACTATGGCCTAATTCCGATAATTCTTCAATATCGTAATTAGTTCATAGATTCAAATTATGCGTCAAATGCGATAAATAAGTTTTACATGAACCAGCGCATAAAACCTCGCCTTGAGAGGCGTTCTACTTGGCGCCGCATTAGATCGTACCTGTCCACGGTGCCCCGTCCACTTCACTTTCCGGAATGTTGTGGGCACGGCTGCCATGCCGATTGGTAAGGGAACGACGCGGAGGAGATCTCAAGGGAGGTCGTTAAGGCCGTGATAATTTCCGACCCAAAAAGCAAAAGTCCTTTGCTCCGCTTTTAAATCGCCGTCTCAGGCCCACACAACTTACCGTGCTAAGAACGTAACCTAACCTTCGACAGTGCTTCGGCTCGATAATGCACATGACCGCAAAGTGTTCACGAGCGGCAGCACCGCCATGATGATGCTCCGCGCCGTGCCGATCCCTTCCTCCAAGCCGCGAACTTGCTAAGCTCACGCAACCACAATACCGAGCTCGCGACCACCGTACAGATCAACCAGTCGGCCAGACCCAGAGCTGTCGTCGAGAACGCCTCCTGAAGAAACGGCACATAGACGACAGCGATGTGGAGGATCAGGGAAAACACGACGGCCGCCGATAGCCAATTATTCCTGAACAGTCCAACAAATGCGCTCTGCTCATCGGAGCGGGCATTGAACACATTGAATAGCTGAAACATCGTCAACGTGGTGAACGCCATGGTCTGCGCATAGACGACCGATCCCTTGCCTTCGATCAGGCCGCCGGGAAGCGAAGCGTCGAGCACGAAGAGCGTTCCGGCTGCCATCACGGTGCCGATAAAAAAGATGCCTCTCCACATCCGGCGGGTGATCACGCCTTCGCCTCGAGGACGCGGCAGACGAGTCATGGTTCGAGTGTCGATCGGTTCGACCCCAAGGGCAAGCGCAGGACCGCCATCCGTCACCAGATTGATCCACAGGATCTGCGTGGCCATCAGGGGAAGGATGAGCGTGCCATCTTCCCTTCCGGGCGCTGAAAGACCGATCACGCCAGCGAGCAACACGCCAAGGAACATCGTCATGACTTCGCCGATGTTCGACGACAGCAGATAGCGCAAAAATCTTCGGATATTGGCGAAGATTGCCCGTCCCTCCTCCACTGCGGCCACAATCGTCGCGAAATTGTCGTCGGCGAGCACCATGTCGGCTGCTTCCTTGGAGACATCGGTGCCGGTGATCCCCATGGCGATACCGATATCCGCCCTCTTCAGGGCCGGTGCGTCGTTGACGCCGTCGCCTGTCATTGCCACCATCATTCCGCTCCGCTGAAGCGCCTCGACGATGCGTAGCTTGTGCTCCGGATTGACCCGGGCGTAGACTGAAGTCTCCGCGACCGCCCGGTCGAGCGCATCGTCACTCATTGCCTTCAACTCGGTGCCAGCAAGGATGCGGCCATCGGACGCGATGCCAAGTTCGGCAGCGATCACGGCGGCGGTCTTCGGATGATCGCCGGTGATCATGATCAGGCGGATACCCGCCTTTTTCGCCTTGGCGATGGCTTTTCTCGCTTCCTCGCGCGGCGGGTCCATCATTCCGATCAACCCCAGGAAGACGAGATCCTGCTCCACGCTTTCGTCAAAGCCCTCTCGGCCCTCCGGGTCGGGTGGCAGTGAGCGGAATGCCACTCCTAGCGTCCGAAGTGCGTCCGCAGCCAGCGCTCCATTGCTCATCAGGATTTCAGCCCGGCGCGCATCGGTCAGCGGCCTCGCCTCTTTACCCACAAGCTCGTGCGAACAGCGGGTAAGCAAAACGTCGGGCGCGCCCTTCGTCAGGGCGATAAGCCGCTCGCGCTTCTTGGCATCGGAGTGAATCGTGCTCATGAGCTTACGCTCCGACGAGAACGGGACCTCGGCTATGCGGGGAAAACGCTTATCCAGCGCCTCTGCCGTCAGCCCCGCCTTGCGCGCCGCGACAATCAGCGCGCCCTCGGTCGGATCGCCATGAACGGTCCATCGGCCATCGTTCTCCTGGAGAACTGCGTTGTTGGCCCTGTCGGCCGCGCGCAGCGCGCGGTTCAACTCGTACTGAAGGGCATCGTCATTCGACGGCTGATACTGCAGGTCCCCCTCGGGGACGTAGCCGGTGCCGTTCAAATTGGTGCATCCACTGGCCGTAACGATTCGGCGGACGGTCATCTCGTTCTTCGTCAGCGTTCCGGTTTTATCGGAAGCAATGACATTCGCCGAACCCAGAGCCTCGACCGCGGCGAGCTTACGAACGATGGCGTTTCGCTTGGCCATCCGCTGCACACCGAGTGCCAGCACGGCCGTCACGATGGCTGGCAAGCCTTCCGGGATCGCTGCCACGGCAAGCGCAACGCCGAAGATCAAGGCATCGAACACGTCTGACAGATCGCGAATCTCGCTGATGAGCAGGATGATCCCGATCATCGCCACCGCAATGACTATGACGATCATCGCCAGCAGCTTGCCGACGCGATCAAGCTCCTTCTGAAGGGGGGTCGTCTCTTCCGGGGCTCTTTCGAGCAGACCTGCGATGCGGCCTATCTGGGTCTGTATGCCGGTGGCTGTGATCACGGCGCGACCGTGCCCGTAAACGACGGTCGTCCCGCTGAAGACCATGTTGTGCCAGTCACCTAATTCCGCCTCGGTGGTGACGGGCAGCGTATCCTTCGAGACTGGCAGGCTTTCTCCCGTCAGCGCCCCCTCCTGGAGCTGCAGCGCGGTTGATTGAACAAGCCGCGCATCAGCGGGGATCGTGTTGCCTTCCTCGATGAGAATGATGTCGCCGGGGACCAACTCTGCTGCCGCGATCTTCTGCGGCACGCCTTCTCGGATGACATTGGCTCGTGTCGCCGCCATCTGGCGCAGCGCGGCCATGGCCTTCTGGGCTCGAGCTTCCTGGGCATAACCCAGCACCGCATTGATAAAAACGATGGCGAAGATCGCAATGGCTTCATAAGGCAGTGCGGAACGAGATTCATAGAACCAAAGGCCGGAGGAGATCACCGCCGCGACAATCAGAAGGGCCACGAGGATGTTGGCAAACTGGTCGAGGAACTTCAGCCAGGCCGCCCTTGGCGCTTCCGCTTGCAGTTCATTGCGGCCATAGCGCGCGAGGCGTCGCCTTATCTCGTCGTCGCTCAACCCGAACTGCACCGTCGTGCCGAGCGTTTTGAATACCTCATCCGCTGAGAGGCGATGCGGATCTCTTGGTTGCTGCCACTGCTGCTGCAAGAAAACCCCGCTCAGAATTTGTTCGAAATCTTCCTATCAGAACCCTGCAGCAAAGATCGCTGTCCCTCAACGAGGCCGCACGCAATTTTCGCCTGATATGGTGGCGTGGCGTCAAGGTGCGCTTGCGTGACACCTCGTCAACGCGAGAAGAAAACCGGAACAGGCGGTTTTAACAGCAAACTCCTGGTTGCACCTCCAAGTACGACCTCGCGCCATCTGGACTGCCCATAAGCCCCCATGACAAGCAGGTCGATCCCACGGGAAAGTACGTATGCTTCAAGGACCTCGCCGATCGGCCTGCCTTCGGCGTCGACCTCGTCCAAAACGACATCGATACCGTGATGGGCAAGATTTTTTGCCAGTTCTTCGGGGGAATGTTTGGAATCAAAAGATTTTTCGTTCGTGACGATAACAACGCGGACCTTCTTCGCCTTGTCAAAAAGGGGAAGCGCATCCGAAACCGCACGCGTCGCGGTGCGACTGAAATCCCAAGCCACGCCGACGGTATCGAGCTGGAACGGGCGTGATCGCGGGACAGTGGGCAGGATCAGCGTCGGCCTGCCCGATTCGAAGATAATCTCCTCCGCGCACCACAGATCATATGATGCCGGTACCGGCATGATCGTGAGATCGCGAAGCCGCGCATAGTAGACCAGCAGCGTCGGCGTCCGATGCGTTGCGCATTTCTCGAAAATGGTCTCATGCGTAACGCCGGATTTTGCAGCCGCCGCTTCAAACGCGGCAAGCAGATCTTTGGCGCTCTTTCGGCTCTTTGCCGTTTCATGGGCCGCGATTCCGGGTATGTCGATGATCGCCTTGGCAAGGAAGTTGCCCGGCACTTCCACGTGTACTTCGCAAGAAATCGCCGCCAAATGAGCACGGAGAGCGGCGGCTATCGAAACTGCATCGTTCACTATCGAGACGGGCGTTGGTTCCGGATAGCTCGTCAGCGTCAGAAGAACATCCTTGAAGGCCATGAATCCCTCCCTTCTGGAGGTTTTTAACCTAGCCTCTAGGGAACTCCGTGTTTTGATCCATCGCAATGGATCGCGCCTGGATACCTGCGGCTACTCCGTGTAGTCGAATGAATCCCGAGGCATTTCTTGCGACAACGCCTTACGGAAGAAACCAGTCAGTCAACCATCCAGCTGCGAAATTGTAGTGCCTTGGGAGCCATGAGCTTCGACGCGCACTGGACGGATCGACTTATATCCTTGTCTTCCAGACGCCAAATCGGTGTTGGGCGCTCCTTGCACGAGTCAGTTCATATCCCTCGTAGTTGATGCTCGAACATTCGTCTCAGGTCGATCGAAAGTCAGGCTTGGATGAAGGTCTTGTTTGAGGTGCGTCAATCATCCGGTTTCATTTCTGGACGAATATTCTCAAAAATGGAGGGTTGAATGCGTGCACATCAGATAATGACCCGCAAGGTGATCACAGTGTCAGCCGACACGTCCATTCTGGATGCTGCAAACCTTATGTTGCAACAGCACATCAGCGGCCTTCCCGTTGTTGACAAGAGGAGCGGGCTGATTGGAGTGGTCTCGGAGGGAGATTTTGTGCGACGCAGTGAGATCGGGACGCAGCGTCCGCGCATCAGATGGCTCGAATTTCTGATGGGGGTTTCGGGAAAAGTGGCCCAGGACTTTGTGCGAGAGCATGGTCGTAAGGTCAGCGAGATTATGACACAAGACGACCTCTGCACCGCAACCGAAGATATGCCGCTTGCGGAGCTTGTGCGTTTGATGGAGCGCCGTAGTGTCAAGCGTCTGCCCGTGGTGCGTGGACGCACGGTAATTGGGATTGTGACCCGCACCGACCTTCTTCGTGCCGTCGCAAGCCTCGCAAAGGATGTTCCGGACCCGACGGCAGATGATGATCATATTCGTGACCGTGTGATCGCCTCCATCGATAAGAATGACTGGCGACCGGCGCAATTGAGCGTCACGGTTCATGATGGAATTGTATATCTTACAGGCGTCATTACGGACGCGCGTTTCCGGCAAGCTGCGATCGTGGCGGCTGAAAACGTCCCAGGTGTCAAGGTGGTTCACGACCACCTCTACCTAGGTTCAGCATTCATCGATAATGTCTAGAAGATGACTGTTGCGACGATGCAGTTTGCGGAGAAGGTGTGGGCGCATCGGTCGTATCGTGTTGCGATGCGCCGCCAGTCTTTAAGCTTTGCGAACAGGTCTTCGACGTTATGGCGCTGGCCGTAGAGAGCCTCGCAGGCGTATGGAACTTTACGACTTCGGTTCGACGGGATGCAAGGCGCCAAGCACAAGGCGGGCGCGCTTGTGGTCGCTCATCTGGCCTTCCGAGAGGAGCACGACGATCGGCCGGCCTTCGCCATGGCAGACAGTATGGAGTTTCAAGTTCAGCTCGCCTTTGGTTCGCCCGATACGACGGGGAACATCGCCACCTTTCCAGGCTTTCACGTAGAAATGCGCTTTGAGCACCATCGGTACGTCGGCGCCACGTCCTGGAACATCCACCTCCGTAACACCCCTTAGGAGGCTCCCCTTAGGATATCGACCGAAATATTCTGGCGCGGACATCTCCGGTAAACCAAGCCATCCCGCATCGAGGAGATGGCGACATGCATACCGAGACGATCACCGGCCTCACTGCTAAGGTTCTCGACATCCCGCACGTCCTGGCGGCCGACCAATTCGGCGAGATCGTCCGCGGCTCGGGAGTGGTTCCAAGCGAATTTTCCTACAGAAAGGATGAAGAAATCTACGGCGAAGGCGAGCCTTCCGAATACCTCTACCAGACTATCGGCGGCGCAGTCCGTACCTATAAACTGCTGAGCGACGGACGACGGCAGATCGGCGCATTCCACCTGCCGGGCGATGTCTTTGGCCTCGACCCCGGCTTGGAGCACCGACTCACCGCCGAAGCAATCGTCGATACCACTGTCCGCCTGGTGCCTCGTCGCAGCCTTGAGAAGGCCGCAGCATCGAACGCCCAAGTTGCCCGCAATCTCTGGACGTTGACGGCAAGCGACCTCCGCCATGCCGAAGATCATATGCTGCTTCTTGGCCGCAAGACCGCGATTGAGCGCGTTGCCACTTTCCTCCTGGAAATGGATCGCCGGCTCGCCAAGACCGGCATGATGGCGCTTCCGATGTGTCGTCGCGACATTGGCGACTACCTCGGTTTGACTCTTGAGACTGTCTCGCGGGCGCTTTCGCAACTCAACGATCAGGGCATCCTGATGTTTTCGAGCGCTCGCCAAATCGCGCTGCGCAACCGACAGAGGCTGACCGCCATGGAGGCTTGAGGTTACCGGCCCACGGTTCACCCGGCGCATCATGATGAATGAGGAGCTTCCAATGAAAAACTATCGCGTCTCGTTCTACAAGGATCTGCTGAATTCAAACGGCCATAATTTCAGGTGCCTTCAGCGTCAGATCGATGTTGTGTCAGATGATCCCTCTCAGGCGCTGATCTTGGCAAAACAGGAAATCGGCAGCGAGCGCCTGAACATCGACTCCGTCAAGGTGGTGCACCTAGCGAATGGCTATTCGCCTCGCACCAGCAGGCAAATGTTTGTCGCCAGTAGGACTTGCGACGATGCGGCTTAAGCAATCGTGAGGGTTCGCACCCATCGAAGCGACGTAAGCGATCGATCAAGCCAGGTTCGTAGCCGTGGAGATCCGTCATCGTCGATCGTCCCTGGGTTGTCGGCAGCGGCTTGCTGCTGTTGGCACGGACCAACGATGACGGTCGTTCGCATTACGCGCGGTGTTGTTGACGACAGTCGGATCAGTCTTTGAACAGCGACGAGCGCAACCAATCGCGGGACACGCCCCGCTCGACCAACTCATTATCCTCCGTTGAAATCTCACGTTCGACGCCAACCTGCTCTTTCTCGACCTGCGCATGCCGGTTGAGAAGCTTTCTGTCGACTTGGATTATGCGTGCAACTCGTCACTTCAATGAAGCGTCCGGCCTGTCAGTTTCGACGGTGCATCGCATCTGGAGCGCATTCTCTCTGTAACCTCATCGAAGCGAGACCTTCAAACTCTCGACCGATCATAGTTCGTTGAGAAGGTACGCGACATCGTTGGCCTCTACCTTGATCCACCGGAGCGCGCTTTGGTGCTTTGCGTCGATGGTCGCTCGCCATCTCAACACGATGTCGAATGATGTTCCACAATAGCATGGCCAACTGATGATTCTCGGCACCCCGAAAGGTCGACCTTGATCAAAGTCAACATGCGACGCTGCGAACCAGATCTTACTAACATCAAGCAACGCATTGGATCGGAGCATTCCATGAAGGCGCTCGTCTACCATGGACCCGGGCATAAGACGCTCGAAGATCGTCCCAAGCCGGAAATACAGTCTGCGGGAGATGCTATCGTCAAGATCGTGAAAACGACCATCTGCGGCACGGACCTCCATATTCTGAAAGGCGACGTGCCGACCTGTACGCCGGGTCGTATTCTGGACACGAGGGTGTGGGTATCATCGATTCAATTGGCGCCGGTGTCACGACCTTCAAACCAGGCGACCATGTCCTCATTTCCTGCATTTCCTCCTGTGGCAAATGCGAATACTGCCGTCGAGGTCTCTATTCCCACTGCACCACCGGCGGCTGGATCCTCGGCAACGAAATCGATGGGACGCAAGCCGAATATGTTCGGACCCCGCACGCCGATACAAGTCTTTATCACATTCCGACTGACCCCGATGAAGAAGCGCTCGTCATGTTGAGCGATATTTTGCCGACCGGATTCGAATGCGGCGTTCTGAACGGCAAGGTGGTGCCGGGATCAACCGTCGCGATCGTGGGAGCCGGGCCGATCGGTCTTGCCGCATTGCTGACAGCGAAGTTCTATTCCCCCGCCAAACTCATCATGATCGATCTTGATGACAAGCGTCTCAAAATCGCCAAGATATTCGGCGCTTCGCAGACGATCAATAGCGCGAGCGGAAAGGTTGCCAACGAGGTGAAAGCATTAACCGATGGTAAAGGTGTCGATACGGCGATCGAGGCGGTCGGCATTCCCGCTACCTTTGTGCTTTGCCAGGACATCATCGCCCCCGGAGGCATCATCGCCAACATTGGAGTGCACGGCAGTAAAGTGGATCTGCACCTAGAGAGATTATGGTCGCATAATATTTCAATTACGACCCGACTGGTCGATACGGTCACGACGCCTATGCTTCTCAAGACGGTGCAATCTAACAAGCTCAATCCTGCCCAATTGATTACGCATCGATTCTCCCTCGACCAAATCCTTAGGGCGTATGACACATTCAGCCGCGCTGCGGACACGGGTGCGCTGAAAGTGATCATCGCGGCCTGACTCCTTTGGCAGTGGCTTGTTTCGTGCCAATCATTCCCGATGGACGCAATAGATAATCTTATCTGCTCGGGAAAGGAACGAGGCAAACGGCCTCTTTAAGATGTAGGAATTTTGTGGAACGTATCGTTCGATACGGCTGCATGCAGATCTGCTTCAAAGACCCTGCCGCTACGGGATAAACACTACTCACGCCGGCGAGCGCAGCCAACAAGATCCTAATGCGACATAAAAACAGGAACCGTCATCGCCGCCAGTATTCCGCGTGTGGCGCCGCCAAGGATAAATTCGCGCAGACGAGAATGCCCATAGCCACCCATCACAAGTAGACTCGCCGAACAGTCAACAACATGCGACAGAATCAGGCTCGGCACATCGATGTCAGCGGCGGGTGTTCTTCTCACTTCGATGTTGATATCGTGCCGGACCAGGTGCCTGCCGATGTCAATAACGCCAACACCACTTTCGTTGGCGGTCTTTTCATTCTCGACAATAAACAATTCGACGGCGTTGGCTTTCCTCAATAAAGGTAACGCATCATTGATCGCACGCACTGCGGCGCGACCTCCATCCCAACAGCACACAACCCGGTCCAGCTTCAACCCCTCGTGCTGGATGTAAGGGACAATAATGAGCGGCCGACCAGAATCAAACAGCGTCGCCTCGATCAAAGTGTCGTTATCGATGCCGTTATCATCGTCCGATTGCATGATGACGCTCAGATCGAAACACCGCGCCATCTCCGAAAAAGTTCTGGACGGTCCAAATTCAGTTTGCAGCAAAAGCCGCGGTTCAGCCAGAAGGTCGCTGCGCTTCATGGCGGACTTAAAACGATCAATTGCGCCGCGCGCTGCTGTTTCACTTTCCGCAAGTAGGTTGGCGAGAGCATCTGCGGGCAAAGTCGGAGCAATATAGTTGGGAATGCTTGCTGCAAAAGCAAAGGAGACACCCGTCAGATAGGCGGAAAACATCTCAGCTATCGAAACAGCAAAATCGCGGCCGATATCCCGGGACGGGTTGCTCTCCAAATGCAGGATAATGTCTTTTATCATAGAATCGCTCCCAATCGATATAATGAAGAATGATATATGATGACATGAAGTCACCGGCTCATTCGAGCGTTGGAATCGCAATCGCCTGTCCTTGTCGCGTGTATGTTTTCAAGTTCGAAGTTTACGATTTTGATGAGGACGGGCGCTATAGTTCTCGGTGAGCTGTCTTCTGCGTCGTGGACACGCCAAATCGTCGCCAGACGTTTCGGCTTTTCGCGAAGGAAAACTCTCTGGTATTCGGCGTGTTGAGGTCAAGTGCCGTCGGACAAGGCGGCGCGCCAAAGTGACGTTAGCTTTCTGCCGACCGCACCGTTTGACGATGTTCATTGCCCACGCTTGCAGCCAGGACAATTTCTCTTAGGGAGAAGAGCTTGAAGCGTCCCGCCTCAGGGATCAGGAGCCAAGTACGATCAGCTTTTGACGAGAATCTGAAAGGTCATCATGGCTACAAGACCAAGTACGACCGATGTGGCAACATTTGAGTGCGGCGCGTCCTTGAAGGCGTCTGATAGAAGCTCTCCGACGGCGACCCAAATCATCGCGCCCGCAGCGAAGCCAAGGCCAAAAGGAAGGACGGGCTCAAAAGCGGCAACGAACATAAAGGCAGGAACAGCAAATAGGGGTTGAGGCATGCTGGAGAAGATGCTCCAAGCTGCTGACTTCCACACGCGCACGCCCTGTGGAATAAGCACCAAGCTAATCGCAAGACCTTCCGGTATGTTGTGGATAGCAATTGCTCCCGTGACAAAAGTCGCAAGCTTTTCGTCTCCGCCGAATGACACCCCAACGCCGATTCCCTCGGCCATCGAGTGCAGCGTCATGACTGCAACGATCAATGCAGCTTTGCTAGCGCCAGCTCCTCTGAGTTCACCGACGTGGAGATCGCTGCGAACCTGTAGCAGACAAGAGCTGACGGCAACGAGCAAAGCACCGATCACGAGGCCCGCAACAGTCCAGGATGCATGGATCGCGCTTCCCTCTGTAATTAGTGCATGGCTCGCACCGAGCATAAGGCCTGCGGCAATCCCATTGGATACCCCCAGCCACCGCCGACTCATCTGCTTGATGAACAGAAACGGTAATGCGCCTAGTCCAGTGGCGATTGCCGTCACCAACGCCGCGAGAAATACAATCCCTACCGAAGCTGTCATAGATATTCCATGCAACTGGGACGATCCATAGGTCAATGCTATTCCGTTCGCATTCGCTCCGTGCCGCCGCTCAATACTGCCCCTAGATCGAGCCATTCCTGGCAGAAGGTTCTCGACAATTAGCCCGAACGGACTCGAGCGCCCCGGTTGTCGATGGCTTGTACGTAGATCTGGTTGACGGTCAACCAGTGCGGCACCGAGTAAAAGATCTTCTTCTCGGACCTCGACGGAATAATCGGGATGAACCCTTGTCGTTTCCACTCGGCATGTTCGAACGGTTCGCTCGGCAGCGGGGCCAGCGTGGTGCATTCGATTTCGTCGAACAGCCACCGGCATGATTTTTCGGTATGGCGCATTCAGCTCCTCGAGCAACCGTCGATCGCTGTATTGAGATCAGTCAGACTGAAAAAACCGCTCAAGAGAAAAGCCGCAAGTTCCTAGGCTCGACGCCTTGACACAAATCAATAAGATGGACCAGCGTTATGGTATCTACTAAATTCAGCTCTTTGCTTAGGAAAAACAATGCGGATTGCTAGCTCATTGTTGTTTTTTGCGTTGTCACTGATCTTCACCTTAGGATCATCACAACGCATAGAAGCCGCCAATGTCGAGCAAGGTCGACGCTTGGCGTTGCTTTATTGCGCAGGATGTCACGCGATTGACAAGGTGAGTCCCAGCCCACTTCGGATTGCACCGCCATTTCGGAACTTGCACCAACGCTATCCCGTCGAGACGCTTGAGGAAGCCTTGGCTGAAGGGATCATAACCGGGCATCCCAGTATGCCACAGTTCCAATTCGAAGCCGATCAGATCAATGATTTCATCGCGTTTCTTAAATCCCTGGAGTAATCTGTAACGCTCATTGCGAGTTAGCATGACGCATGTTTGCGTCTGCCCATAGACCGGGCAAGTTCGAAGACCGTTGAGCACAAATGACATCGAAAACGCGGTTTGCGTAACGGTTGGGGGGCGGTTCGTACGTTGATAGCGCATACTTATCGGCTACGACTCTGGATGGCAGAGTATTGATCGATAGAGTCAACCGCAAAACCTGCGAAGAAGGACTACCGTCTCATGGTCTGGCAGCCGGATCGAAGACTTGATTGCTGAATGGGGACGACGTTGGCACCTTAATCACGATAAATCCGCGACCGATCGATTGGTGACAACCGTTACATGCCGCTGTCATCTCACTGAAAGCGGACGCGAACTTGTTGGGTTCTTTCTTCTGAATAGCCTCGCCAAGCCGTCGAACTGGCTCCGCCATAACTGTCATATCGGAAACCGGGATTCCCGGATAAAGCGTCGCCGCATCCTGAAAACTCTCCTTAATCCGGTCCATCTCATAGGCGGCGAGCTCCCAGTTCCGCAACTTGCCCGCAAATGATAGCTTGAAGTGGCGAAGCTGCATTGTTCCCATGATGTCGCCAAGGTGAGGAATATAGTTCCCATTTGGCAATCCGCCCGTCGATTGCGCAGCAGCGAAAGATGCGAATATCGCGCCGGCGCATGAAACAATAATCAACGTACGAGATGTCATCCCGCCCCTCCATCTGCCAATGATTTTGTCGCCGGCAAAACGCCTATTCGATCGAGAGATCCGTGAAGATGATATCGTCGCTGCTCACGCGCCCAGCGAATCGTACCCGGGCTCGCGAAGCGCGCTGTCATCATAATGAACGCGAGCTCTTCGCCACTATCTGCCTCAGAAGTCGCAATCACGGAATTGCTTTGAGGCAAGCCGGAACCGTGAGCCTACCTGGATAAAATCAACGTCGAGGCATTGGTGTTCTCGTCGGAAATCGCTGAGGCCATCGCACCGAAGATATTCGAGGTGTATCCGCCAACGTCTCTCGGCTGGAGAATAGGTTCCGAAATGATGCTGCGCCTTGGCCGGTCCCTTGCAGATTGTCGCTATATAGTTACGGATCTGGGGCGGCAGTTGATCTATGTGGCGGGGATTATAGGGATGATCCGTAAAAGGGGAACTGACCGCCAGCAGCTTGCTCGCAAGGAGAAGAGAACACGACAACAAGAGGGTACGGACAATCATTCGATCTCCTCCTAACAGAACCTTTCGCCAATCGTGCGCGTACCACCATTATTGATCCAGGAACGTTTGAACCACGCTCTACAACGTCTTAACGGTCCACGCGATCATGTCCTTGGCGATTCGTTCGAATGCATTGTTGAATGCCGTGCTGGCCGCCGCCGGTTCGATTTTGTCCAGCTTCTGCGTGTCCTGGAATAATCGCGCCGCGACTACCTTGCCATTCTTGTTCAGGATACGCGCCGACAATCCGATATCTGCGACTGGTTCTGGATCGACAGTGATCTGAAAGCGCCGGACGTCGATCAGAAGTTGATAATCTGTCTGCACTCCATCCATTGAGCGCAGGGGCGCATGGGCGATGTCGTAATTTTCGAAGCTTTCGAGCAGTTTTGACTGCAGCAGCTTCGGAATGCTGTCTGCCCACATCGCTTCGGCGAAATCCGGATACTCTTTGTCCGACGAAAACAGAAAACGCTGCGTATCGAGCTTAATCACTGCAGTCGGCTCCGGAATGAAGAGCCCGTTCTTGAGAGTCCGGTCGGGCGGGCTGGGAAAGCCGCTCGCCGCACGGAGGTCGTAAGTGATTTTCCGCGCCGGTGAAGCGCTTCCTGCTGTCATGCGTTCAAGGCCGGCCACGATGCCGTCGAGCTTGCCGGTATTGCGGGCCAGGCCTTCGGAAAACACCTGCAGGTTGGCGATCGTGGTTTTCAACGGCTCCGAATTTTCCGCCAGCACGGCATCGACATGCCGCAACGCATCGCGTGCAGCCTGGGTCATGCTCTGACCCGCGCCGGCTTCGGCGATCAATGTCGGGACCGGACCCGAGGCGCCGAGTAGCTGACCACCTTCCAGCGCAATGACTGGAACGCCGGTCAGACCCTGGAATTCGAGGCCGACTTTGGTGTCGGGTCGCACCGGCGTCGTCGATGTCACAGCAATCGCCGCGTCAACGCGGCGCGGATTGTCCGGCGCGAGGCTGAGCTCCGTCACTTCGCCGACGCGAATGCCATTGAAGAGAACGGCCGCACCAACCAGCAGGCCGGGCACAGAGCCCTCGAATTGCACGTGGTAGGTTGTTCGCGGGCCCAGGCCCCCGGTGTTGTGCAGCCAATAGACGAAGCCGAAAACCGCGGCGAGGGCCGCCAGCACGAAAGCGCCGATGACGACAAATGGGGCACGGGTTTCCATCTCTCAACTCGCTTTCGGTTGCAGCATCAACGAGCGCTTGCCATGAAAATAGGCTCTCACCCACGGATGGTCGGATTGGAGCAACTCACGCATCGGCCCGATGGCGACAATTTTGCCGTCCGCCAGCGCCGCGACGCGGTCGCAGACCGTATTCAGGCTGGCGAGATCATGGGTCACCATGAACACCGTCAGGCCCAGGGTTTTCTGCAATGTCTTGATCAGGGTATCGAAGTCGCCTGCCGCGATGGGATCGAGGCCGGAGGTCGGCTCATCGAGAAAAACGATCGCCGGGTCGAGCGCCAGCGCCCGCGCCAGCGCCACGCGCTTAGTCATACCGCCCGACAGCTCGGCGGGAAACTTATCGCCGTCCTCCGGAGTCAGGCCGACCATTTCCAGCTTGGCGGTGGCGATCTCGTCCATCAACGCGCTGGACAACACAAGATTCTCGCGCAACGGAAACTGGATATTCTGCCGCACGGTCAGCGAGGAGAACAGCGCTCCCTGCTGGAACAGGATGCCCCATTTACCAGCGACCCTCTGCGTTCCGAGGTCATGGGTCGAGCCGATCCTGGCGCCCATGACCTTGATCTCACCACTCCGTCGCGGGATCAGGCCGATGATGGTGCGCATCAGCACCGACTTGCCTCCGCCCGAGGCACCGACGAGGCCGAGGATCTCGCCACGGCGTACATCGAGCGAGAGATGATCGATGACGACGCGGCGCCCGAAACCAACGACGAGATCGTTGACCCGAATTGCGAACTCTGCAACCGATGTATCCATCGCTACATTCCGATCGACGCGAAGAACACCGCGAACAACCCATCCAGAACGATCACCAGGAAGATCGACTTCACCACCGAGGTCGTCGTCTGCTTGCCGAGCGATTCGGCACTGCCCTTGACGCGCAGACCCTCGCTGCAAGCCACGATGCCGATCACCAGGGCCATAAAGGGCGCTTTGATCATGCCGACCTCGAAATGCGTCACGGACACAGCGTCGTGCAGCCGCGCGATGAATATCGCCGGACCCATGCCGCCGTAAAACCATGCGACCAGACCGCCACCGTAAAGCGCAGCCATCGATCCGATGAACGTCAGGATCGGCAGCGCAGAAACCAGTGCCAGGACGCGCGGCAGGATCAAAACGACGACGGGATCGAGACCCATAGTGGAGAGTGCGTCGATCTCCTCGCGCATCTTCATGGAGCCAAGCTCGGCGGTATAAGCGCTGCCGGATCGGCCGGCGACCATGATCGCAACGATCAGCACGCCAAGCTCGCGCAGCACGAGAATTCCAACCATATCGACGACGTAGGAATCGGCGCCGAACTTGCGAAAATGAAAAAAGCCCTGCTGAGCGATGATCGCGCCGATCAGAAGCGTGATGAGCAGGATGATGGGAATTGCCTGCCAGCCGACCCGATACAATTGATAGATCAGCGACGTGAGCCGAAGCGACCGCGGCCTGCGAATGATACCGAGCACTGCAACGCAAAGCGAACCGAGCATTTGCAAGAACACGACCACGTCTTCGCGGGAGCCCCAGGCAGCGCGACCAATCTTCTCCACCGTGGCGATCACGGGATTGCGCGCTTTGGGTGGCGGAGGATTGTGCCGGTTGACATGCCTGACCTCCTCGATCAGGCCAACGTAGTTTTCAGAAACCCCGACGACTTCGACCGGACGATCGGCTATTCGCCGCGACAACTTCTCGAGCAGCCAGGCTCCCAACGTATCGAGCTCGCTCAGGCCGCTCATATCCAATCTGAGGGATTTCGCCCGCTCAAGCTGCGGCGTGACGGCGTCTGTGAGCGATTCCAGCGTGGTCACATTCGCCGCAATCCAGGAGCCATCCGGGCGCAGTTCGAGCGCATCACCTCTTGATGAAGCCGCCAATTGAGGTGCTGTCGCCAAATACAAATCTCCAGCTCTTTACGCCATCCATATATTGCACCGAGAAATGGACATTGACCCAAGTCAACGGCACGCAGCGCCACCCGTATAGATTTTCATTCGATTCAGAAAGGCAGAGCTGAGAGCTGGCTCATCATTCGAGTCCCTCAGGCACGAGGACTATGATCATGCATCTCAAACCGATCCTGAATACGTCTCTACCGCAGCAATTTCGGCAAATCCGCCTCGAACTGGCGCGCGAACCGGCTCACCCAGAAGGAGACAGTGATTTCGGTTACATCATTATAGCCCCGCTCGCCCCCGATGGCCGCATCGACCATGAGTCATGGAAGAAGCATCGCGAGGCATGTCGCGTGACACGTCTACGGCCGGACGAGAATAGCGATATCGGCCATCTTATTCATCGTCCCGGCGGCACCTGGGCGTTCCATTACGACGACGCGACCAACCTGCCCGACGAAGCCGGCTATCACTTTGCGGACGAGCGTTTTGTGGCTGGTGAATACGTTTCAATCGAGGAAGGAGACACCATGCATACCTATCGCGTCAGGTCGGTTGCCCGTCTTTGACACAATGAACGATCGGTGGATGCGCGTGGGCTAAAGCATAAGCCTGACATGGTAAACGTCATGCTCGACGGGATCGTTGGCGATCTCGAAGCCGAGATCCCGGCACATCGCCAGCATCACGGTGTTCTCCGCTAGAACATCTCCAGCAATGTACTTTAACCCCTCAGATCTGGCATACTCGATGATCAATTTCATCAGCATCCAACCCAGTCCCCTGCCTTTTAGGTCCGAGCGAATTAGTATTGCATACTCGCCGGTCTCATAAATCGAATCCGAGTGAATTCGGACGACGCCCACCATCTCGTTGGTTGCCTCGTCGAAAGCCACCAAAGCCATTGCACGCGCGTAATCGAGTTGCGTCAACCGCGCAATGAATTCATGGTTTAATGGATTCACAGCAGCAAAGAACCGGAATCTCAGATCCTGCTTGGTGATGTGGCGCAGAAAGTCATAAATCAAAGGTTCGT
Organism: Nitrobacter vulgaris; assembly: GCF_031453995.1. Taxonomy (NCBI): domain Bacteria; kingdom Pseudomonadati; phylum Pseudomonadota; class Alphaproteobacteria; order Hyphomicrobiales; family Nitrobacteraceae; genus Nitrobacter; species Nitrobacter vulgaris. Next base: position 39,688 of record NZ_JAVDPZ010000022.1, read on the forward strand.
CATCAGGCCGGATCGGCCGGACCATAATCCGCCAATTATCCTTCAACACAAGATGTCGCAGCCATTGCGACGGATAAGGCCGAACAGCAAAGTTGGCGTTGCCGGGGCCGACAAACTTTCGTACCGGAGACCCCACCGCGACGCGAGCATCGACAGTAAGAACCCCGGTCTCATCGGCGAGCAGCGGATTGAGATCCAGTTCTCTGATCTCGGGAATATCTGCCGCGAGTTGCGCCAGTTTCACCAACGTCAAAGGTATCTCGTCCTGTTTGACAGCAGGCACGTCGCGATAGGCGCGCAACAGCCGGGAAACGCGGGTGCGTTCGACAAGATCGCGGGCGAGCTTGAGATCGAGCGGCGGCAGAGCAAGCGCCTTGTCGTTGATCACCTCCACGGCGGTTCCGCCGTGGCCAAAGACGATAACGGAGCCGAAAGTCGGATCGCTGGCGATTCCCAGGATGAGTTCACGAGCCTTCGGCCGCAGGACCATCGGCTGCACCATGAAACCGTCAATCCTTGCATCCGGCAGCTTCGCCTTTGCATTCGCAAGAATGCTGAGCGCCGCGGCTCGAACCGAATCCGCGTTGGCAAGATTGAGCACCACGCCTCCGACATCAGATTTGTGCGAGATGTCGCGCGAAAGCACCTTGAGAACGACGGTCGCGCCGCGCGCGAGCAGGGCTTGCGCATGAGCAGCGGCCTCATCAGCACTGGCAGCCGCCTGCGTCGGAACGCTGGTAATCCCGTAGGCATCCAAGACGCCCACGACCTCAATCGGATCAAGCCACCGCCTGCCCTGCGCGACCGCCGACTCGACAATTCGCCGCGCCGCCGGGATATCCGGCACGAATTCATGTGTCAGGCTCGGCGGCACCGCCGCAAGCGATTCAACCACCTCGCGGTGATAAACGAGATGCATGAATCCACGCACGGCATCATCTTCCGTTGCATAGTCGGGAATGCCAGCATCGATAAACGTTTTCGAGATCTTTTCGTCGGCGCCGACCCATACCGCCAGCACCGGTTTAGCGGAAATAGTGTGCTTGCGCCGATCAGCGTCAACGACGCGGGTCACCGCCGTGGCGATGGCATCCGAATCGGCAATCGCCGTTTGCACATTCATGACAAGGATGGCGTCACTCTCGTCATCCGCCAGCAGAATCTCGAGCGCCCCGACATAACGCAACGGATCTGCATCACCAATAATATCGACCGGATTGGAACCCGACCATGTCGCCGGCAAAACGGCGTCGAGCTGTTGTTTGACGACAGGATTGAGTGCCGCAGGAATTCCTCCCAACTCGACAAGCCGATCTACTGCAAGAACGCCGATGCCGCCTCCATTGGTGAGGATGGTCAATCGTTTTCCAAACGCAAACTTGACTCGACTCAGTGTCTCCGCACAGTCGAATAGCTCCCGAAGGCTGAATACGCGCAGTATGCCAGCGCGGCCGAACGCTGCATCATAGACGGCATCTGAACCGGCGAGCGCGCCGGTATGTGTCGCCGTCGCCTTGGCTCCTTGCGCCATCCGTCCCGATTTGACGACGACGACCGGCTTGACCCGCGCCGCCGCTCGCGCCGCCGACATGAATTTACGGGCATCCTTGACCGCCTCGATGTACATCAGGATCGCCTTAGTCTGGGTATCGAGCGCAAAAAAATCTAACAGATCAGCGATGTCGACATCGAGCTGGTCACCGATCGATACGATTCCAGAAAATCCGACGTTACGACGCGCCGCCCAATCCACCATCCCGGTTGCGATTGCACCGGATTGGGAAATCAAGGCCAGATGACCCGCGCGCGGCATATGAGCCGCGAAGCTCGCGTTCAGATTTATCGTTGGCATTAATATGCCGAGGCAATTAGGACCGATCAGCCTCATATGATAAGCGCGCGCCGCGCGCTCGGCGGCTTCTGCCAATGAGCCCGCTCCGTGACCGAGGCCAGAGCTGATGATAATCGCACCAGCGGCGCCGATCCTTCCTGCTTCGGCGACGATCTCAGGAACCGTTGCCGCCGGCGTGGTGACAATGACCAGTTCTGGGACAAACGGCAGCTCAGCTAAACGCTTGACCGTCGATATGCCTTCAATTTCCCGATAATGTGAATTGACGACGCCGACCGGATTTTCAAAACGGGCTGTGCAAACGTTCCTTATAATCGCCCGCCCGACCGAGCCGCTGCGCGTGCTTGCACCGATCAACGCCACCGAATTCGGAGCCAGCAGACTATTCAATCGATAGGTCGACATGGAGCCTTCATACCGGAAGATGTCCGGATATGGAAAAATGTCTGCGCTGCAATCTCGAGGGTTTCATGCGGCGCTTGATAAGATATCATCGAAATCCCAGGTCGAGTTGATTATTCTGGGATGCACACACCGGAAGTCTAGCGCGTATGAGCGCTGATGCGAAACTTTCAGACAGACGTTACAAGGCACGCGGCTCGCCACGCGTGCAGTCTCGCAAAGCTCGCATGACATCCTCGCGCGAAATGATGCCGACCAAATGCTGTCCCGTACCCATAACGGGAATGCTGCGAAGTCGATGCTCGACCATCAACTGCAACACACGCACCAACTTCGTCGTTGCACTCACATAGATAAATTCGTGAATCATCACATCGGAAACGGTTCGCTTCATAAGCTCGTCATAGCGCGGAACCATTGAGCTCAGCGTAAGAGCAAAGCATTTGAGGAAGTCGAACTTTGTCACCAAGCCTACGGCTTCCCCCTCGTCGTCGACAACCGGATAGGCATTGAAATCATCACTAGCGAACCGATCATTGAGTTCGTTCATCGTGACTTCGCACGATACCGTCTTGACTTTTCGTGTCATGTAATGGTCGACGGTCTGTTCGAGAAATTGATACAAGATATCACCCAATTTCGTTGCGTCTGGCTATAGCGACCTCGGACGCGCGCAGGTCCATGCCACGCGCGTCCGGCCCTTCAAATCAGGCTGCCGTTTTGACTTCGATTGTTTTGGCCTGCGCGGGTGTCGGCTTCGGTACCGTGACCTTCAGGACACCCTTTGACATCACTGCCTGGATGCTGTCGATGTTCACGCCCGGCGGCAGGTCGACAGTTCGCACAAAGGAACCGTAGCTTCGCTCGACAAGATGGTAGTCCTTTTCTTTTTCCTCTCGTTGGTTCTTTTTCTCGCCGCGAATCGTCAAATGGTTGCCAACGACATTCAGCTGCACGTCTTTCTCTTCCATGCCGGGCAGTTCCGCGGTTAATTCAATCTCCTTATCCGTCTCGGCAAGATCCATGCTAGGTATCAGCGTCCGTGACGACAGACCGGTAAAGCTCCTGCTGAAGCCATCGAACAGCCGGTCCATCTCTCGCTGCAACACCGTCAACGGATTTGCTTCGGAGCGTGTCAGGGAACTATCCCTTCCTACAGGGATTGGCGCCTTCATCATGATCGATCCTCCAAAACAACGATCTCTGAGCGGCGTGATCTGACCACGCGCCAGCGGGACTGTTTTGATCAAGGTCAAACAGGGGTGGCTATTGCACCAATAAATATCCGCGTTACGTTCCAAGCTGATCGGGCGTACGGGCCGGTTAAAAGGAGGCATTCCATGCGCGCGATGGTGCTCTCGGCTCCAGCCACACCGCTCCGGATGCAGGAGCGCGACGATCCAATTCCTGGCGACGGAGAGATCCGCATCAAAATCAGTGCATGCGGGGTTTGCCGCACCGACCTCCATATCGTGGATTCGGAACTCCCCGATATCCGCTATCCAGTCATCCCTGGCCATGAAATCGTTGGCCGCATCGACCTGATGGGTACCGGCGTAACCGGCTATCAGATTGGTGACCGCGTCGGGGTTCCCTGGCTTGGGTCCACCTGCGGCCTGTGCCGCTATTGCCGCCTCGGCATGGAAAATTTGTGCGACCGCCCATCTTTCACCGGCTACACTCGCGATGGCGGCTTCGCAACCCACACCATCGCCGACGCGCGCTATACTTTCGGGATCGGCAGAACCGGCGACGACGTATCAATCGCGCCGCTATTATGCGCCGGCCTGATAGGCTGGCGGTCGCTGGTCATGGCGGGCAACGCCGAACGGCTCGGCATCTACGGATTTGGTGCGGCGGGTCATATCGTCGCTCAAATCGCCCTCTGGCAGGGACGCTCAGTGTTTGCCTTCACTCGCACCGGCGATATCGCGGCCCAAGACTTCGCCAGGCAACTTGGCGCCGTCTGGGCCGGTGCATCCGGCCGGCGTCCGCCAGAGGAACTGGATGCCGCCATCATTTATGCCCCGGTTGGTGAATTGGTTCCGCTCGCCCTGCGCGCCGTCCGCAGAGGTGGCCGGGTTGTGTGTGCGGGAATTCATATGAGCGATATTCCCTCGTTTCCATACAGTCTCCTTTGGGGGGAGAGACAGTTGCTGTCCGTTGCCAATCTGACGAGGCAGGACGGCAGTGATTTCTTCAAGATCGCTCCTCAAGCCGGAATTCACCTCCGCACGACCACCTTTCCCCTCGACAAGGCCAACGACGCGATTGCCATGCTGAGAGCGGGAGAGCTGCTGGGAGCCGCCGTTCTTCAACCTTGACCCAATCCAGACATGACAAGCCCGGCTACACAGGACACAGCCATTCAACGAGAAGTTTTCGCCTTCCTGGCCGCCTCCGCGACACATGGCGGTGCCGACGTTCGCCGCATTGACACCCATGCCGCTGTGGTCTTTCTCGCAGGCGACCGGGCACTGAAAGTCAAACGTGCAATCCGGCTTCCAGTTCTCGACTATTCAACACTGGCAAAACGGAAAGCGTCCTGCGATGAAGAGATCAGGATCAACCGCCAATCCGCGTCACAAATTTACCGCCGCGTTGTTGCAATCACCCAAGGCCATGACGGTTCGCTCAGCATCGACGGTGACGGGCAGCCGGTCGAATATGCCGTCGAGATGAAGCGCTTCGATGAGCGGCTGACGCTGGATCATCTCGCGCAAGCCGGCGCATTGGATCTTGCTCTGATTGTGGATCTTGCCGACGCCATCGCAACATCGCATCGAACAGCATCCGTTGTCACAGCCGACAGATGGATCTGTTCCCTTCCTTCAATTATCGCCAACAATACTTCCGCATTCCACGCTTCAGGCTGCTTGCCTGCGAACACCATCGATAAGCTTGATGCGAGAAGCCGGACCGAGCTCTCGCGAGTCCGAGCGTGTTTGAGAGAGCGCGGCCGGCTCGGGCTCGTTCGACGCTGCCACGGCGACCTCCATCTCGCCAACATCGTGCTGATCGGGCACAAGCCAGTTCTGTTCGACGCGATCGAGTTTGATCCCGTGATCGCCTCAATCGACATTCTTTACGATCTGTCATTCACCGTGATGGATCTTCTGCGCTACGGACGCCGTCTCGAAGCCAATATCCTTTTCAACAGATACCTGACGACAACATTAGAAGACAATCTCGACGGGATCGCGGCACTCCCGCTATTCATGTCGATACGCGCCGCCATCCGCGGCAATGTTCTATTGGCGCGCCTCGGCGGACCCAGCGCCGACAGACCCAATACCGATGAAGCGACCATACGACTGTCCGCTCGATCTTATTTCGATCTGGCTCACCAGTTGATTCTCCCCTCGCCGCCAACACTTGTCGCGATCGGCGGCCTGTCCGGCACCGGGAAAACCGTATTAGCTCGCGCCCTCGCCGCCATTGAACCTCCACCCGGAGCCGTGATTTTGCGTTCAGACATCACACGCAAAGAACATTTTCGGGTCAATGAGACCCAACGGTTGCCTACAACATCGTATCAGCCCCAGGTTACCGCGGCCATTTATCGAATCCTGACTGAACGAGCAGCAAAAATTCTCTCGCAAGGCCACTCAGTCATTGTCGATGCGGTCTTTGCCAAATCCACCGAACGAAACGCGGTTGCCGCGATCGCTCGCAATCTCAACCTGCCATTTTTCGGATTCTTTCTCGTGAGCGATCTAACAACCAGGATGAAACGAGTCAGACAGCGCATGGGCGACGCATCCGATGCCACGCTCGATCTCGTCAAACAACAAGAGGACTACAACATTGGCCTGCTTGATTGGCACGTGATCGACGCCTCCGGAACACCCGAGCACACTCTGCAACACTGCAAGGAGACGCTTGGCATGGCTGAACCCCACCTTTAACCAACATCCCTGGAGCCACCGTGACGGAAGTTCGACAATCTTACGTCGGCTCCGCGAACTTACTTGATGCCGTCACGATGAGGGCTGTCATCTCACATTGACCGTAACAGCTAGAATATCCGATGTGGATCAGCGTGATAGCAGCACGCAACGCGTCGATTCAAACATAAGATGTTGCGTCACGCCACCGAGTATCCACTCGCTCAATCGCGAATGGCCATAGGCTCCCGCAACAACCAAGTCTGCTCCGATACTGGATGCAATTCTATCCAATGCAACCCCGGCATGGGCATTCTCTTCTGGAACAAGTGCGTTTGCTGCAATGTTGTGACGCGACAGCCATGCGACAACATCATCGGTGCGGTTCAATGCGGCCTCGCGGCTGCCATCTTCGGCGATCTCGGCGATCGTGACGTCTTTGGCTTTGCGAAGCAATGGAAGCGAATCAACGATCGCCCGTCGTGCCTCAGCGGTATCTTTCCATGCGACCAGCACACTTCGCAAATCGAACGAACCAGCCTCGTCCGGAACAACGAGCAGTGGCCTGCCCGCCTGCATAACCAGATCACTCGGATTGACCCCTGAAAATGGGTCTGTAAGTACCCCGCCTCCACTTTGCCTGATCACGATAATATCGGCGGCACGCGCTTCCCGCGCAACAAACCGAACGGGGATCTCCATGTCGGAACGCCATTCGACGTCTTTCGTGCTCCTATTCATGGCTGTTCGGAATTCGGACTCTAGTTCTGACAACCTCGTTTTGATTGCGTTCCGACCTCGCTCAATCATTTTGTCGGCTTGCTCACCCGAGGTAAAATAAAGCGGCGGACTGAACTCCGCGGCCGCAACTCCAGCAACCCGCGCATCAAATCGCTCGACCATTTCGCCGGCAATAGCGAGACAACGCTCGTTCGACTGCTCGAACGCAAGGCAAACCATGATCGTTACGTAAGTCATTCGTTACTCCCGATGCGGCTAAATCAACAATCTCAAATGGTGTCACGCACTAATATGCATGGTCTAAGATCCTGAAGCGAAAATGATCCAGATCAAAGAACTTACAAAATGATTCTGACGTGCTGCGAACAATGATGGCGCCTGTTTGACCTAGGTCAATCCGTCTCAACGCATTGGCGATAGCATTTAATACGCTCATCCAAACACGAGGAGCTTCAGCATGCGCGCTCATCAGATCATGACCAGGCGGATCATCACGGTCCACCCTGACACCACCATTGTTGATGCCGCCAACTCCATGCTCAGACAACACGTCAGCGGCCTTCCTGTTGTCAACGCAGAAGGAAAGCTGGTCGGCATCATTTCGGAAGGCGATTTCATTCGCCGCGCCGAAATCGGCACGCAGCGAAGGAGGGCGCGATGGCTGAAATTCCTGCTCGGTGCGGGCACGGATGCATCGGACTTCGTTCGCGAGCAAGGCCGCAAGGTCGGTGAAATCATGACACCGGATCCATGCACCGTTTCAGAGGATACGTTGCTGGAAGACATCGTGACAACGATGGAAAAGAACAGCGTTAAGCGCTTACCGGTGATGCGGGGCGACCAGATTGTCGGAATCATCACACGATCCAATCTACTGCAGGCTGTCGCAGGGCTTGCCCGCGAGGTTCCCGATCCGACCGCGGATGATGACCATATTCGCGACCGCATCATTACGTCCATCGAGAAGAACGACTGGTGTCCATTTGGACTTAGCGTCATTGTACACGGCGGAATCGTTCATCTCAGCGGAATCATTACCGACGAACGTGCTCGGCAAGCTGCCGTGGTCGCGGCAGAGAATGTCGCCGGCGTGAAGGAAGTGGACGATCATCTTTGTTGGGTGGATACCATGTCTGGGCTCTGCTTGATTTCTCCGGAAGATAAACAATTAGCGGCCACGGGTTGATTGCTTCCTAAAAATTACAAAAGTGTAGCTACACTATCGCTCTCGGTTGTGAATCGGACTGATTATTCGCTCACGACCGCTGCCGGACCGCGCTCCGATGCAATCAAGAGGACGAACTGAATGAAATCGGCTCTTGCATCAATCTCAATGTATAGGGCCGCAACTCGACTTGTGCTAACGTAAGGTGGCGAGACAAAGCGAACCGCTGCGCACCATCTCACGATATATGCTTCGACATCCTGACCGAGATCCTTCTCGAAATGTAAATGGATCGAGTGTGGTGAAAGAGCTGCGCGATCCTGTGGACCCGCACTAGGTCATTCTGGACGGCAAGGTCGACAATTGGGTGAACGACGTGCCGCCGAAAACGCCGCCTGGTCTGCAAGCCGATCAAGAACAACCTATTTTTTCGGCAGAGAGAGGCTGCAGTCTCTTTTGCTTCCTCCTCCTCCAGCAATCTTAAAATGATCTTTCGCTTTTCTTCATCCGTCGTCTCCGCAAGCAGCTTGCGGGAGGGAAGAATATTTTCCTCGTGAACATTGCGTTGTTACGCGGAAGCGGGAGCCAAACCAGCGGTTTTACAGACCCCCTACCGGCTACAACAATAACGGATCGATTTTATAATGTTCTTGAGCCGGATAAAGTCTTATCCTTCGGCTTTGGCAGCCTAACGCGCCATAGGTAGCGGTCATGATCCCGGATAGCCTCATTAGCTGGCGATGGTAATACGGGGATACAGTAGATTTTTTTAATGAGCTTTCCTTGCCGCGCCGGGAAGTGAAACCGTGTCGAGTAACGATCAGTTGTCGTCGAACAGCCTGTTCCGTGAGGAGTTGCAACGCGGAATCGACAAATCCGGAGTTGGCATCTGGGATCTCGATCTCTCGACCCGGAAACTGTTCTGGTCCAGCCCAACGCGCAGGCTTTTTGGCGTCTCGGAAAATGCCCCGGTCAGTTACGATCTTTTCCTCTCCTTGCTCCAGCCGGAGGATCGCGCGCGCACGGAATCGGCTATTCAGCGCTCGATCAAGACCGGGTGCAGATTCGACCTTCAGTACCGGGTTCGTGGGACATCAGAAAGAGAGCGCTGGGTTCGAGTACGAGGTGGCCTCGTCACCAACGAAGGCGGAGTGGCACAGCGCCTGAGTGGCGTGATACTCGATATCGACGATCAGAAGCTGATCGAAGAAGCTCTGATTGCGCGCGAAAATCACCTACGTTCGATTCTCGATACCATTCCCGATGCGATGATTGTTATTGATGATCACGGCATCATGCAGCACTTCAGCACTGCAGCCGAACGTCTGTTCGGCTATTCAGAACACGAAGTCATTGGCCAGAATGTCAGCATTTTGATGCCTGAACCGGATAGCAGCCGACACGACCGCTATTTGGCCCGCTATCAATCCACCGGCGAACGGCACATCATAGGCATCGGACGGATTGTCACTGGAAAACGCCGAGATGGGGCCACCTTTCCGATGCACCTGTCCGTCGGCGAGATGCACTCAGGTGGAAAACGGCATTTTACTGGATTTGTCCGCGATCTTACAGAGCATCAGCAAACCCAGGCAAAACTTCAGGAATTGCAATCCGAACTGGTTCACATGTCTCGCTTGAGTGCGATGGGGGAGATGGCATCGACTCTCGCGCACGAGTTGAACCAGCCGTTGACCGCGATCAGCAACTACATGAATGGAGCTCGCCGCCTGTTGACCGCCAATGCAGATCTCAACATCACGAAAATCGAACGGGCGCTCGATTGCGCTGCAGATCAGGCCATTCGCGCCGGTCAGATCATTCGACGGTTACGCGATTTCGTCTCCCGGCGGGAGTCAGAGAAACGCGTCGAAAGCCTGGCGAAGTTGATGGAAGAAGCCGGAGCTCTCGGTCTCGCAGGTGCACGTGAACAGAACGTCATGCTACGGCTTGAACTGGACACAGAATGCGATCGCGTCCTGGTCGATCGCGTGCAGATTCAGCAGGTCCTGGTCAATCTCTTTCGAAACGCCCTGGAGGCAATGGAGGAATCACCAAAACGGGAACTTACCGCCTCCAGCAAGAAGGCATCGGACGAGATGGTCGAACTGTCCATATCGGATACTGGGCATGGCTTCAGCGAGGCCACCGCTGAAAGCCTGTTCCAGACTTTCTTCACGACCAAGGAAACCGGTATGGGCGTGGGTCTCTCTATCAGCCGGTCGATCGTGGAAGCCCACGGTGGCCGGATATGGGTCGAAACGAACGATTCCGGTGGCGCTACCTTCCGACTGACTTTGCCTATAGCTGCAACCGGGGATTTGCCAGATGTCGCATAAGGGAAATGTCTATGTCATCGATGACGATCCAACGATGCGGGACTCGCTCGATTTCCTGCTTGGCGCGGCAAATTTCAACGTCACGCTGTTCGATGCAGCCGCCGACTTTCTCGATGCTCATTCCGGTCTTCGTTTTGGTTGCGTCGTGTCTGACGTTCGCATGCCTGACATCAATGGAATGGATCTGCTTCGACGTCTCAAGGCCACTGCTTCGCCCCTGCCCGTCATCATCATGACCGGACACGGAGATATCTCCCTCGCCGTCGAAGCGATGAAATTAGGAGCGTTCGATTTTGTCGAAAAGCCGTTTGAAGATGAACGGCTGATTGGAATGATCGAGGCCGCCCTCCAACAGAGCCCGAATCGTACGAAAAGTGACGATGTCTCGGCGGAGATCGCATCGAGAATAGCGACTCTCAGTCAGCGCGAACGTCAGGTCATGGACGGCCTCGTCGCAGGACTATCCAACAAGCTGATAGCCCGTGAACACAATATTAGTCCCCGGACGATCGAAGTTTACCGGGCAAATGTCATGACCAAGATGCAAGCTCATAACTTGTCCGAGTTAATCCGGCTTGCCCTGCGCGCCGGCATCTTAAACGATTGAGGTAAGTCAAGTCGCCCCATCCCTACAACCGTATTGTAGGTGATCACTGGAATTCGTGGCATCAGATGACAGGGTCCACAATCGTAAAGCACAGAATCTGCATTCTCGATGACGATCCTGCTGTGCTTCAGTCAATGCGATTTCTTCTTCAAACCCATGGGTTCAAGGTTCGCTCGTTCGGTGCCGCCGTGACGTTATTGGCTTCCATTGGTCCGGACGATGTCGATTGCCTGGTGATCGATTACAAGCTGCCCCACATGGATGGACTGGATGTGGCGGCCCGCCTCCGTCAACAAAATGTCGCGGCACCGATTGTTCTTATTACCGGCTATCCCCCTCAGCATATGGCGGAGAGGGCCGCGGCCGCTAGAATAGACTATATTCTATTCAAACCTCATCTAGAGGACAGCCTCGTGATGCGCGTTCGGGAGGCCATTTCTCGCCAATATCCAAACCATTAGAAAGTTTTTGCAGGGCGCAAAGCCGCCTTTGGACATTCCGCTGCCCGCCTCCCCCGGCACCACCTAAGGGCGAAGCCCTAAGGTATCGGCCGCACCACCTCTCGCGTGAAAGACTCTTCCAAGCCGAAGACGGTACGTGCCTACGGACTCGGTCGGCACTCACGAAATGCTCCGCAATAGGACAAGCTATCTGCGTTGAACCCGACTTCGGCGGCGATTCTCAGACCTTCTTGGGCGCAGACGCTAGCGATTTCGAAGAACGATCCGGGGGCGAGTTATTTGTAGATAAGAGAAGCAGCCGGACTGAAATGCATAGCCGCAACCCCGGGCGTTCAGGCCTCCCAGGCAGCTACTACGAGCCCTCCGGCAAGCGCAACAGCGCTGATTCCTCCAACTAGCAGCCCGACTCTCCTGTTTCCTACCCAACTGGCCATGATGGCCTTGGAGATGGTGTTGACTGCAATTGCGACCATGATCGCACGAGCCGCTGTCTTCAAATCTACATCCCCACCAGCCATGCGAGCGATCGAGATCGTGAGGGCGTCGACGTCCACGATTCCGGAAAGCGCGGCCACAACGAAGATGCCGACGCCGCCGAACATTCGGCGCACCAGTTCTGCGGTCAGCATCACGGCTGCAAGCACCGCGGTCAGTTTGACTGCGGTTCCGATGGCGAGAGGATTTCTGATTTGAAGTTCGGGCGTCTCCTGTTGGACATTTCTGAACAATAAGATAGCGGCCCCGATGCCGAGCACCGCGGCGGTGGTCAAGAGCGCGGGCAAAAGTGATACCAGCAGTACGCCATTGAGCGCCACTGCAATGGTCCCCGCACGCAGCATCATGACGACACCCGCGACCAGAATACCTGCGCTCAACAATCCGGACGATGATGGATGTTCGCGAGCCAGCTTCGCCAAAGCAAGAGTGGTGACTGTAGACGATGCAAGCCCTCCGGCAACAGCCGCCATGACGACTCCAAGCCGATTTCCGAATGCCTTCACTGCCACGTAACCGGCGAATGAAATTGCCGCGATCATGATCGCGAGAAGCCATATCTGATAGGGATTGATCGCTTTCCACGGATCGATCGGCCGATTTGGCAGTAGCGGCAACAGCAGGAATGACATCGCGAGCAAAGTCAGCACGGCGCGGATTTCTTGCCAGTTCAACGAACTGATCCACCGATGCAACGGCTCGCGTAACGCCAGCAGAACCGTCATGCCGACGGTGCAGGCAATGGCAAGTTGCAGATCTCCAACGACAGCCATGGTCCCGAGCAGGAACGTGAGCATTCCCGCGACAACCGACGTCACACTGGCACGACCTTCGTTCTTGGCTTCCAGCCAATGAAAGGCCGCGAATGCCATGATATATCCCAAAAAGACCCATCCAATGACCGAGAAGGTCGTTTGAAGCGCGATGAGACCGGTGACGCCTCCCAATAGTCCGGAAAGCGCGAAAGTACGAAAGCCCGCGGCTCGCCGATTACTCTCCGCATCGCGCGTTTGCCAACCGCGCTCCAGGCCGACAAGGAGCCCAATGGCCAGAGACACCGTAAGGCGACTCAGAGGTTCAGCATCCATGCCATTTCACTTTCGTCCGAATCGATCGTTACAGCTCTGCCCGCCCCAAAACGATCGCTGCTGTTATAGCACTCGACAGCCGCTTTACAGTGTCGACTCAGCCTTCCCCGAGGCTTCCGAGTCGTATGGCATGATCGGTCTCCAGACAATTTCAGTTGCGATACTCAACTCAATCTCAGTATCCATACTGGCACCACAGGTGCAGAGCATGATTTGAGTCAACGAGAGTTCCGGGTGGAGTTTGCTGAAGAAAGCGCATCTTCTCACCCTCCGCGACTGTTCGCTTCCGGCGATGTCAGCCCCGATACGAAATTGCTGCAACCCAACCCCGCAGCAACGCGCCGGTTACTGCCGCGGATGGAGCATGACGAAATACCTGCTGCACCGATCTTCCTCGATTCCCTCTCGCGATTCACGCAGCGGAGGTTTCCGGCAACGTGCTGCGTCATGCAGTCACCGTTCGTTACCACGACGTCAAGGATAGCTCCTGCCGCCCAGCTTTCCTTCCAAATCGCAGCGAGGATGTTGTCGCAAACACCTTGGCCGATGTGGATGCTTGATCGAACCTGTGCGCCACCGTTGCAAGGAGTTCGGCCATCGAGATCATGTCCCGGACAGCCCCTTCAAAAACGACCGGAATCTGCGCAACGTGATGGCTCTCCATCAACGCTATCGCTTCGGTTAAATCCGCATCCGGCTCTACGCACTGTTCGCCATCAGCGCCCTGAGACAAATTGAGGGTCTTCACGAAAGGAGCATTTCTGGTTCATCGTAGCCGACGGCAAGGCCGCGCTTCGGATCGCGAAGCACCACGCTATCAGCCTTACTTCAGCAGTTCGTCGGAGTTCGCCTGCTCCGGGTCGATTTCAGCTCTGGCCGTGTCGTATGATCTCGACCGGATCCTTCTGAGCCTGACGTTGAAAGCTAAACTTGCGCTGAACCTCGAGGGCATCGACCTTACGCATGCTCGATCTCCTCTGCTTTCACGGAGAGATTCCTCTTATCGTATTTGGGAAATCAATCGACTTATACAGAGGCTACGCTTCTCAGCAAGCGACCATCGCTTTGAGCTTTAACCTTGCTTGGGATACGCTTGGAATCTTGGTTGTGGGGAAGCGCAACACTCGATCCCTACGAAATGAACCCAACGCTCTTCAAAATGGGGAATCGTCTGTATCAATGGTTGCGGCGACTGCCAGTGCTCAATTCATGCGATTGATAGAACAAATCGTTCCGAGATTGGCAGCATGACCGTTGCCCTCCGAGGGTGGAGGTCACACGTTCGGATCGTGTCGGGCGCACCGCGCGCGATTCGAACTTCTATGTCGAAAGAATTGCGCCGCTGTGGGCGCTAATTCGGCGAGCTAATGTGGCCTTTGACTCTTCTGGCGCGTAGGAAACATGGACATCGAATACGAAGAAGTCGCGTCATGCTCGCGCTCGTCGTGAGCAGTCACGCCTTTGCGCGTCGTCGGGCTGGCTCGATAGACGACCGTTGCATGCATTCCCCTTTGGAAGGTGGCGTTGCCGTCAGTCCACCTTTCAAATAAGAGAGACAGCAGGATACCAGGCCCTTGTAGAATTTAGACTAACTCTAAAATGTAGCTTGAGAACGCCCGCTCGGAAGGTCGCACGCGTTGGGATATGCCGATAAACATCTGGGTCTTTATCTCAGCCACCGTGGCGAGCTTGTCGATTACGCGACAGCGATCGTCGGAGATCGCGGGCGCGGAGAAGATGTCGTTCAAGAAGCTTTTTTTCGTCTCAGATCGTCTTCGGCCGACCGGCCGCTGGATGAACCTCTCGGTTATGTCCGGCGGATCGTCCGCAATCTTGCGATCGACTGGGTGCGGCGGGTCGCGTCTGAAGGCAAACTTCTCGCGGGGTCTGTGGCCTGTGAGACGGTCGCTGAAGACTGGCCATCGCAGGAAGATGCGGTCATCAAGCGCGACGAGTTGAAGATCGTCATGGAAGCAATGGCGGAATTGCCCGAGAGGACGCGTATCGCCCTGGAGCTGCATCGTTTCGAGGGTCTGAAGCTCAATGACATCGCAGCCCGTCTGGGCATCTCGGTCGCGCGCGTGCATTCCCTGGTCTATGAGGGTTTGGAGCATTGCCGTAAGCGGCTAGCACGGGAACCGTGACGCGCTTTTCTGCGCTTCCTGAAAATCGGCCGGTTTCATTCGTTCTACAATTGAGCCGGTCGATCGGGCGATTCGCCCTCCAGGCTGCTCCGGGCACCTTATTTCTTTGGGAGATAGCTGATTAAACCGGACGACGACCATAACAACCCAAGCCAACAGGCCCTTCATTGGCTGATCGCCCTTCAGGAAGACCCTGACGATCCGAGCCTCCGGGCAAGCCTTGAGCTATGGCGTGCGAGCGATCCGGAGAACGCCCGAGCGTGGGTGGAAGCACAGCATCTCTGGGATGTGCTCGGCGAGGCGCGAGCATCGGTCAAAGTGCCAATACAGGCGACCGCACCAGCGTCAACCCGGCGCTCTCGCCTATCGACGGCCACGGCGCGGCCGACATCGCGCCTCCGGCCCCGCCATCTCGTCATGGCAGCCGCCGGCCTCGCCGCCGCCTGTGCGGTCGTTGTCCTTCAGCCCGCGATCGATGTATGGCTACGCGCTGATTATAGCACGGGCGTTGCGGAGACGCGAGAAATCCGGCTGGAGGATGGCAGCATCGCCTTCCTTGGCGCCGACAGCGCGATCGAGGTCGCCTATGACGCGAGCCGCCGCCGCGTGCGGCTCCTGTCCGGTCAGGCTTATTTCGAGGTTCAGAAGGACAGCATGCGGCCTTTCCATGTCGAGGCGGGCTCAGTCGATACGGTCGACCTTGGAACCGCGTTCGATGTTCGGCGGAGGCCCGACGGCGTATCAGTCGCCGTCAACGAGGGCAGCGTAGCCGTGACATCGCCGATCGCCAGCCAGGCTCTCGCAACGCCCCTGGTTGCTGGCGATTGGGTCCGGGTCGCATGGAGCGGGACAGTCCGACGCGGCAACGATGCGCCCGAGTTGGCCGGCGGTTGGCGTTCGGGGATGCTCGCAGTCAAGGACGAGGCCATCACCGATGTCATTGACGAAATCGGACGGCACTACCGTGGCAAGATCATCATCGCAAGCGGTGAGCTTGGCGAGAAACGCGTGACGGGCGTCTATAATCTCAACAAGCCCATCGATGCCGTTCATGCCGTCGCGCAGGCGCTTGGGGCACGCGCACGTCAGGTCAGCCCCTGGCTGATCATCGTCTCGGGTTCATGACGGCGATTGTCATTTTACAACACTTCTAATCTGCAATCCGTCGCTTTTCGCTAAAAAAATCCGGCTCGGCTTCGTTCCTTCAGCGAGGGTTTATTTCTGCGCAGCCGCGCAGCCCCTTGTACTGAGGAATGAAGGGTTAGGGGATGCAAGCGGAAATGAAGGCGCGGAAGGCGGGTGGACTCGGAAGTAAGGCTTTCGCGGCGCTGCTGATGAGCACCGCACCTGGATCGATAAACGTCGTGACATTAAATGCTGCGCAAGCGCAGACAGCGCAATCCGGTCACGCAACTCAGGAACGGGCATTCGCAATCCGGCCGCAGCCCCTTCCAGGTGCCCTCACGGTGTTCGGTCAGCAGACCGGTCTACAAGTCTCCGTCGATGCTGCGGCGGTGAGAAGTCTGACGTCGCCCGGTGCGACAGGCACCCTGACGCCCGCCACTGCTCTGACACACCTGTTGGCCGGAACCGGCCTTTCCTATCGGTTCACTGGAGCTTCCACCGTCGTGATCGGCACGCCCGGTGCACAAACCACGGGCGGCGCAGTGCCGGCCGGCGCAATCACGCTCGACACCATCGATGTGCAGGGTGGGAATCCTAATTCGACGATGACGCCGATGCCAGCTTATGCGGGTGGGCAGGTCGCAACAGGAGGCCAGCTCGGTATTCTCGGCAATCGCAGTGTGATGAATTCGCCATTCAACATCACAAGCTACACGGACAAGTTCATCCGGGACCAACAGGCGGCAACGGGTGCAGACGCATTGATCCTTGATCCTTCTGTGCGGAGTACCGCCCCAACAGGCGGTACAGTCAGTTCATTCAATGTTCGTGGCCTCCCAGTCAACGAAGGCAACAATGGTGAGTTCGCCTTTGGAGGGCTTTACGGTATAGCGCCGAGCTACCGCATCTTTACGGATTACGCCGAGCGTATCGAGGTGCTCAAGGGGCCTTCGGCTGCGCTCTCTGGCATCGCACCCAACGGTGGTGTCGGCGGCGTCATCAATATTGTGCCTAAGCGCGCGGGAGACGACTTGACTCGTCTCACTATGAGTTACGGTTCGGTCGCGAGACTCGGCGGTTACTTGGACGTCGCGAGGCGCTACGGCGGTAACCGGGAATGGGGCGTGCGGGCCAACGGCAGCATGCGTGGCGGCGACACACCCATTGACCACCAGTCTGAAACGACGGCCGTTGGGTCACTCGCCCTAGACTATCAGGGCGAGCGGTACAGGACTTGGCTCTACCTCCTCGCGCAAAATGATCGATTTACCGCTCCGTCCCGTCCCTTCCGTATGGCTGCCGGCGTGCCGGTACCAACGGCACCAGACGGTCGGTTGAATGTGATCCAACCTTGGGAATGGTCGCGCATCACCGATCAATCTGTCCTATGGCGGAACGAATACGATGTCAGCGATCAGGTTACGGTGTTCGCTGACGTCGGCGGGTCGCGGTCGACGGTCAATCGTTTCTTCGCGAATGCACCTCTGCATACCATTCTCAATCAGCAAGGCGACACGACCGCGGCGCCCCAGTTCTTCGGGCTTAACATCGAACGGTACACATATGATGGCGGTTTCCGCGCCCGTTTTGATACCGGAGTCGTTCACCATGCTATCGTTTTCCAGGCGTCGGTTTATCATGACGCGCTGTACCGGCGGCTCACCAATGGCAGCTTGCTCGCATCGAACATTTATAACCCGACGGTAACACCAACTCAGTTCGCAAACGATATCCCCGGGCGTCCTCGGCTCTCGGACAGTCAACTCACGGGACTCTCGATTGCTGACACCTTGTCGATGCTTGATGAGCATGTGCTGTTGACATTGGGTGTCCGGCGTCAAGGTGTCGAGGCGAACAACTATCTTTCTAATGTCGGAACTCCGGTGAACTCCTACGATAAGAGCGCAGTCACTCCCGTGGTCGGCTTCGTTGTCCGTCCCCGGGACGACGTCTCTCTGTACGCGAATTACGTCGAAGGGCTGAGCCGAGGTGATATAGCACCGGAGAATGCGTCCAATTTTGGCGAAGTACTCGCGCCCTATATCGCCAAGCAGGTCGAGGCTGGTGTCAAGGTTGACTTCGGCAGAATCGCCACCACTTTCAGCGCCTTTCAGATATCGAAGCCGAGCGGTGAGATGTCCGCTGGGCGCTTGGCGCAGACTGCCGAACAGCAGGTTCGCGGGCTCGAGTTCAATGTCTACGGCGAACTGATGCCCGATGTACGTGTACTTGGAGGCGTGTCGCTGCTAGATGGCACCCTGACGAAGAGTGCGGTCGCGGCAAATGTGGGCAACACACCAATCGGCGTTCCAAATATACAGGCCAATATTGGGGCCGAATGGGATTTGCCCTGGATGCGAGGACTCACCTTGAATGGGACGGTCATCTACACCGGCAAGCAGTTCATCGATACAGCGAACACACAGCCGATCCCGGATTGGACGCGACTTGATCTCGGCGCTCGCTACACGACGGCGATCTACGGCAGAAGGACAATTTTCCGCGCAAACGTTCAGAATGTGACAGGCACAAATTACTGGTCCAGCGTGGCCTCGTTCGGAACGTTCTTCTTGGGAGCCCCGCGCACGTATCTCCTGTCGATGTCCGTGGATCTGTAGATGCCTATAGGGAGTCGCTCCATGCATACTTGTGAACGTTCGGTCAATAGAGCGAACAGTTGGTGTGCCTGTGAGGTCCGGACGCTGACCGGCGCCTTCAAGAATTGACCACCGTCTTGTCTGTGCGATCGGTATTCAAAGATTATTCTCCGGCGCGCGTGCGGCGAGGCTTCTTGTGGGCTCACCGATGGCTCGGGCTAGTATGCGGCATTGTTGTGGTGCTGATGGGGCTTACAGGAAGCTTCAACGTCTTTTATCGGGAGATCGATGCTGCGCTGAATCCAGCGCTTTTTATACCGGCTGATGCGGAACACTCGATTAATTTGACCGAGGTGGTGCGGATGGCGGCGGCAGCTGATCCCGCGCCGATCTTCGCGATCGTGGCTCCCGATAAGGTTTGGCCCGTCTGGGTTGTGATGCATACCCACGAAGGTCCGAAAGATAGCTTCAAAAATCTTTGGACCACCATGATCGATCCTTCGAACGGAAAGGTGCTCGGCCAGCGCGACTACACGAACGCGCCCGCGTTCATGATCTATCGCCTGCACTACACGCTGCTGCTCTACGAATGGGGGGGCAAACAGTTGGTGGGCGTGGTCGGGTTCGTGCTGCTTGGATTGGCGCTGTCGGGCCTATATTCATGGTGGCCGAAGCAGGGACGGTTCTGGCGATCGGTATCGATACGCCGAGGTGTTTCGCCCCTTCGATTTTTTGTCGATCTTCATAACACGGCGGGTTTTTGGGCATTGATCGTGCTCCTCGCGATTTCTATCACGGGAATCGGTATTGTTTTCCCCGGTATGGTCCGCCCTGTCGTTGGTCTCCTGTCAAAGGCAACACCTGATCCCTCGCCTCGCATTGAGACTCCGCCGCCAAAGGGAACGCCGCAACTTCCGCCTGATGAGATCATGCGGATCGCGCAGGCAACCAAGCCGACCTTGTCGATCACCGTGCTAAACCCGCCGACCGAGACTAGCAACGCATGGCGCGTACGATTCCGCCCAGATGACGCTGATCCCGCTTTACGTTCACGAGGCGCGATCTGGCTCGACCCGTGGAGCGGCGCCGTGGTACAAGATCGGACCTCGGATACCATGTCGGCGGGTGATCGCTACATGACAGAACAGCTCTGGATTCATAACGGCTCGACGTTGGGGCTCTTCGGCCGCCTGCTCGTGCTCACTGCTGGCTTCGCGCCCCTCGCGCTGTTTATCAGTGGTGGGATCATGTGGTTCAAAAAACGTTCTACGAAATCAAGACCTGCCAAAGTGCTGCGCGCTGGAAGTAGCACTACCTGATCTGTAAGGTCTCAACTGGTGCAGGTCTGTTGCTTGAGAAGCAAACGGGGGCAGCAGTGTGTTTCGGCGCGAAATAAAGCTTTGGCGCAGTTTTGGTGCAGCTTATTCATTCAGCACCTGTCAGTCCGGCTTGAAGCAATCGATTTTGCCGCGGCCGTTCATCTGCCGTCTGACAAACTTGAGGCGCATGATCTGACTCTCGGCCTGTCCGTTGGACCAAGGCGAGGTGATTGTCGCCCGAACCGCCGCTTCATCCTTCGTGACGCCATTGGCGAAAAAGGTAAAGAGATTAGCACGGCCACGCTCGATCCATGGATCGCTGCGAGCTTGATGGTTGCGAGGAAGTTATCCTACCGCACGACCATCGAGGCATGAGATCGCCACCATGTTGGCGTTTGGCCACGATCGCCTCGATGTTTGTCGCGAAACGCTCACCTTCCCTAAGGACCTCCGCACGCCGTGGAAAAGACGTAGGCGGCATTGACCAAGGCGGTATGGCCAGGCTGCATTAAGGTGCCCCGCCATGCTTTCGATCTGGCTTAGTGCAAACTGCTGCAGGCTCTCTTTGAACCATCCTTGCATGCCGATTGGCACGTTGCCCTCGACTGTGGAGTGGCCGAAGATCGGCTGAAATCGTCTCAACCCATATTTGTTGAAGTACTGGTTGACGAGCCTCGGGTCACCACGGAGCAGCTCTGAAATCGACAGGGAATTCCGAAGCCGGAACTGGATACCATACCTCAGTTCAACACTGATGGCGCGGGCAGCGTCCTTTATCTTGTCGGACTTCCTTGTCCTTCCAATGACTTCCGAGATGCTTCGTAAAATCCCTCGTCCAGGGCTTAGGTGTCCCCTTCGATCGCTTTGTCGAATAATTGGTCTTCGGCTTCGGCATCAAAGGAAGCAGGTAAATGCGATTGTCTATTGTCGGGCGCGCCCGTTGATCGAGCAACTGCCAAGCGTTTGTCGAGCTGGTTTTTCACAAGCATCGAGTTTGGCCCGGTCGAAGAGCATATTGACATTCCTCGTCTATTGAGGACACGACGGATAAGACGTAGCGGTTGCAAGTATATCGAATCCGGGGTCGTGTATGACTATGGAAAGCCAGGCTGTAGCATCGAAGCTTTCGCGTGCGGCGATCTTCCTCGTCGCGACGCTGAACGATGGCGAGACCAACCTAAATTCCGTTCGCGCCATGTGCGGCGATCTGGCTGGTTTCGTGCGCGCGGTCGGCTTTCGCGATCTCGACGGTGGGCTTTCCTGCATCATGGGTTTCGGCTCAGACGCGTGGGGCCGATTGTTTGGCGATCCGCAACCGAAGGAACTGCATCCATTTCGTGAAATTCGTGGCCGTCATCATGCGATGGCAACACCCGGAGATCTCCTGTTTCACATCCGCGCGCGGAGCATGGACCTGTGCTTCGAACTTGCGATGCAGATCATGACTCGGCTCGGCGGCGCGGTCACCATCGTCGACGAGACGCACGGCTTCAAATTCTTCGACCAGCGCGACATGATCGGTTTCGTCGACGGCACCGAGAATCCGGTCGGGCCGGAGAGCGTCAACGCAGTGCTGATCGGCGACGAGGACCCCGCCTTCGCCGGCGGCAGCTACGTCATTGTCCAGAAATATCTTCACGATCTCAAACGCTGGAACGATCTGCCGATCGAGCGGCAGGAAGCGATCATCGGCCGCAAAAAACTCTCCGATATAGAACTGGAGGATGCGGTCAAACCCTCTTGCGCGCACAACGCCCTCACCTCGATCACCGACCAGGACGGAAAGGAACTCAAGATCCTGCGGGACAACATGCCGTTCGGCGAGATCGGAAAGGGTGCGTTCGGCACCTACTTCATCGGCTATACACGATCACCATCGCGGATCGAGCGGATGCTCCAGAATATGTTCGTGGGCGATCCACCCGGCAACTACGACCGACTGCTCGATTTCAGCCGCGCAACGACAGGAAGCCTGTTCTTCGTTCCGCCCGCGACATTCCTCGGTAGTGCCGGCCCGGCTGCACTGAGCTCTGCAGCGCCCACTTCGCCATCCACTAAATAGAGGCTATTCTTCCACGGTCGGCAAGATTCATGCTCGGCACGCAAGCCGGTCAACCCAGCCTCAATGAAAGGGGTAGACTGTCAAACGGCGCAGCGCACCGAGCTAGGCTTGCTGCATTTTCAAAGTGAGACAATTCGATCGGTAACAGTTCGGCCGCACCTTGAAAGCGAGGTGCGGAGGTGCGGAAGAAGTTCACTGACTCCGCATGCGCACCCCTACATAGGGCGCGGAAGGTGTGGCGGCGATCAGGCGGGGCCGACGCTACTTAGGCAACGCTGTGGCCCGCAATGACAGAAAAGCTGCGGTGGCCGCTCTTACCATAGGGCGCATTGGTTCTTGCTATGATATGCGGGTCACTGCTTCTCCGGCATGATTTTGTAACCGACAATGCGCGTGGCCCAGACGCAGGGAGAAATATCATTGGCCCATTGTTGGGTTGCCCAAAGCGTCTTGCGGTCAACGGGATCGAGCGCGGTTAGGATGCCGACCGAATTTCCCATCGGCGCCATGCTCTTCTCGTTCCGGCAAGTATAAGGCTGCGTACCCGCCACGACCGTTGCCGGGTCGGCAAAACGGCCGGCAGGATCATCTTTTCTGTGGGTCCAGAGCAACACCGACAGGTTGGTGCGCGCGCTCGAAGCGGTGCCGACGATACCAATATTACCTTCGCCATCGACGCCGATGGTTCCGAACTCCAAATGGAGGTCGGTGCTGGCGAGCTTTGCGGTCTGGCTGACGACGCAGGCCGCCGGCTGTGAGCAATCGAGATCGACATAGATCAGGATGTTGTTGGGATCGGCCCCCTGCGAGCCGCAGGCCTCACGGCATGGTCCGGTACCGAGCACGCCGTACAGATGCCAACCGTGCTGGACGACATTCATCAACCGGTGGCTCGGCGCGGCCCGAAGCGTGACCTCGCTGCCGGCCTGCGGGATGGACATGATATCGGCGCAGCACGGCGTGTTGTAGAGCCACTTGTTGGATTTCGATCCGACGTCGGTCTTGATCACCTGCTGGCTGCCGCCGGAATTGTAAGTCCCGCCGCCACCGTTCCAAGTAAATGTGTTCACGATCCAGTCGAACGAGAAATTCGGGGAGCGCTGGCAGGCATATTGCGCGGTGCGATCACAACTCTTGTTGGCGAAGAATGCGGGCGCGGCCGCAGCCTTTGTCGGGTCGTGATCGATGGCCGGCACGATGTCGAGAGGCATATTGTGGCCGCGGTTGATGTGGGTCGGCGCAATGCCCTGCGCGATTGCCTTGACCTCATTTGAAGGCACTGCGAAGCAATCATAGGAGACCCCTGGCACGGTCGCGAGATTATCGTCGCCGATGTGGCCGCCGCAGACGTAGATACCGTTTTTGTCGTAACCCAGCTTGAGGCCTGGATCGCGATCGAGGCAAGCACCGCCTTGCAGGCACGACAGAGAGGTGCCGCCCCAGGCACCGGTCGCATCAGGGCCCGCGCTGACCAGCGTGCAGTCGTTGCGGCAGGTGACGGTGATGACCCAGCGCTCGATGAACTCGTCGTAGATGATGTGCGGCTCGAACGGGCCGCCGCCCCTCGGCGGATTTGGGTCAAGTCCGGCGGCGCGGATCACCGCGGACAGAGGCGTCGACTTCAACAGATTGCCGGCGGGGTCATAGACGTTGACGTTCTGCCATGTGACCTGGACGACCTGCTTGCCGCTGGCCGCAACGTCCATCTCGGCTCGATCGCAGTGAATGGGTCCGATCTTCGGCTTGCACGTTTCGATTCCCGGTCCGCGGTCGCCGTCGAACGAAACGATCGTTTGCGCGTAAGCCCCGCTCAGGGAAAGGACCAGCAACAGGGTTGGCAGGATAGCAAGACAAGAATTTCTTACCGTTCGGCGGTCGGTCATGATCGATGCGTATCCATGATTTCAGGCTCGCGCCGGAAGGGCGGCGAGCAGCTTGAGAAGCTTTGGCTTAAATGAAAGCGTTGCCACGACGAGTGCGGCTGCCACAGGCAGCTCCGTCACCCAGAGCAGGATTCCGTACTCCGATCCTTCGCGCCACTGTATGACGGCAAACGCAGTCGCAAAGCTAAGGATGCCGACGACCTTGAGGAGCAGTCTGCCCAAGTGTGGACAGTCCGGCGTTCCGAACACGGCGTGCCAATGATGCCGCTGCACTAAGGCCAAACAAGCGAAGGCGATATAGTTCGCAACGAAAGCCGCGAGCAGATAGAGCGCATCAAGCATGGCTGCTCGCGCCACTGAGATCGGGAACGGCCGCACCAACCCGCCGCTCGGCGCGCGACAACCAGCGGCCAATGGCAAGTGCGACGAAGGCCAGCGCAAGCAGACCAGCATCGACGCCGGCCACGGGCCAAAGGCGAGGCACGAACAGACTGCGCAGCAGATGATCACCGGTCGTCACCCAATTCAAGATTACCGCGAGCACGGCAAGTGCAGCGATGGCGCGGCACTGCTCAGCCCAAGCAGCGTGTGGCCGCCACCAGGCGTGGGCGAAGCTCACGAGCCAGACCAGGTAGAAAGTCCAAATTTCCAGCGCGTAACGAGGAGCCCCCAAGACGGATATGCCGAGGGGCAAAATGCGATTGATCACCATGAAACCGACTGAGGCCATGACAATACCCGTCACGGAGCCGACTGCGATGGCTTCAACCACGCGGACGCCGGACCTGCCCTCCGCGGCATGACGCCGGCGGCGCGCCTGGAGCCATACCTGAAAGCCGGAGAAGATTAGGACGCATCCGGATAGGCCGAGCGCGAAATAGAGCGCGCGTAGTAACCAGTGCCGAAACTGGATTTGGTGCATACCGGAAATGAAGCGCTGGGCGTAAGCGATCGGTTTCATTTCGCCGCTCTGATGCAGAACGGCGCCCGTGGCGGCGTCAAATTGGATGGCTGGCGCGCTTCTGACGATGCCGCGATCAAAGGATTGGAACACGCTAACATAGGCTTTAGCATCGCCAGGATGCTGCACCACGATCGCCGATGGGGCCGCGCCGCCCCACATCTGCTGCGCCTTCGCGGCCAGCGCGTCCAGGGGCATGAGAGTTCCAGGCTTCTTGGCCATCGGGCGCGAATAGGCGCTGTAGGCGTCTTCGTTGAAGGCATTCTTTCCCGGATAGGATGACTTCCAGCCACTCGGGAAGAACGCGATCGACAGGATGGTGAGACCCGACAGCGCGATGACGAAATTGAACGGTAACCCGAGCACGCCGGTCACCGTATGCAGGTCGAGCGTCATACGGGCAGTTCGTTCCCGCGTGCGCAAGCTGAAAAAATCAGCGATCAGTTTGCGGTGCATAATCACGCCGGACACGCAGAGTAGCAACATCGCCATCGCTGCAGCACCGACGATCCACTCACCGAGATCCCACGCTCTCAGGTGCAGCCTGTAATGGAAGGGAAAGAAGAAGCGGGTCCCGGCCCAGGTGCCTTGCTCGGGCAACGCGGCACCGGACACCGGGTCGAAATAGAGCGACAGTGCCTCGTCGCCATCGCGATAGACAACGCGAACCACCGGCTGGCGGTCGCTGGGCTGCAGCATCGTCCAGGAGCGCGCACCGGCCTTGACCGCCGCATCGTAGCTACCGCGCTGGGCGTCGAAGGACGCCGGCTGATCAGGCATCGCCAGGCGCGTCATCGGCGCCATCCAGCGATCGATCTCGCGATCGTAGACCGAGAGCGAGCCCATCCAGAAGATCGCGAACAGCAACGAGGCGGCGACCACACCAGCCCAGGTGTGCGCCAGGTTCATCGATGAGCGGAACTCTTGTGTCATCTCTCAGGCTGCCTTGGTGAGTAAAAGGGCAAGACCAAGACCACCGGCCATCGTCAGTCCCAAAGCGAGACGCGAGATGCGCGGCTGCGCGGTGCCCCAAATTAGGAGTGCCAGATAGAACAAAAACCCGCACATCGAAGCGAGTACGACCGCCTCGCTACGTGCGAGCCCGAGCACGGGCAGTGCGCGGGCGAAACCCGCCACCAGCGTCAATGCCGCCGCATAACCCCCGACGATCAGCACAAGCAGATACAACACGACAAGCCACCAGCGCCTGGTGTCGGTGGCATTGCGTCGGTCAGCGATCGAATTTGTTGATACTCTCTCCGCCATTGATTTCCGCTAACGCTAGAAGTTGAAGGTTGTCGAAACCAGGAAGGTTCGGGGCATACCGAGATAGAGATATCTGGCTGTGTTCGCGCCCGCCCAGTAGGCGTTGTTGAATACATTGTCGACGTTGAAGCGAACCACTATCGGCTTGTTGTTCCAGGGCGCTGCGAAGGTGTAGCGAACACCGGTGTCGAAGCGTGTCCAATCCGGAACTGGAATCGTGTTGGCCTGATCGGCGAAGAATCTGCCAGTATAGATTCCGCGTGCCGTCCAGGTCAGGCCGGGCACGAAGGGTAGGTCCAACTCGCCGCCGAGATTGAGCTGGGTGTCCGGAATGCTGAAGCTGCGGTAGCCGTCGAACGTGCCCCCCTGCGTCTTCGCCTGGCGCGCGTCGATAAACATCACGCCACCCAGCAGTCGCACGCCGGGCGTGACTTCGCCGAAAACATTCAGCTCGATACCACGGTTACGGTTTTCACCCCCCTGGGTGAGAGTGTTGGTGGCCGTATTCGTGATCTGGAAGGGCTTCGTGATGTCGAAGGCGCTCGCAGTCGTAATGATCCGTCCCCAATCGACTTTGACGCCCGCTTCATATTGCCGGGTTCGATAGGGCGACAGCACTTCACCCCTGTTCGTGAATTGGTCTGGCACGATGGTGCCCGCCTCAAGCCCCTCGATGTAGTTAGCATAGAGCGAGACATTTTCGAGTGGCTTCACCACGAGCGCATAAGCGGGCGTCACGGCATCAGTGTTATAACCGCCGGTCTGCAGGCCGGTCGCCGCGCTGAAATTGCGGCTCACGACGTATTGTTGACGGACGGCCGCTGTAAACTGGATACGGTCATTCAGGATCGACATCGTATCGGCGACGCCAAAGCCCCAGAGGTGATGGTCCGAAGTCTTCGGTGGCGGAGCAACGAACAGTTGCGGCACGGGGTTCGGCATCGGGTTATAGAGGTTGGACGCGAAGGCCGTTCCGGTCGTGTTGAGGATCCCGACCTCGCCCTTCGTGTCCGTCACGTTGAAATTAACGGCGTGATGGACCGAACCCGTGTCGATTTGAGCGCGAAAGCCCGCTTGCGCGGCGTCCTGGTCGCGGAATTGGCGGTTCAGCCGCGGCGAACCGTTGAAGTTGCCGTTGAGGTTGGTGACCGTGATATCTGAATATTGATACTGGGTTGTGCCCCTGACGGCGCCGATCTGTGCGTAAGCCGTGAGGCTATCGCTGATATCGATTTCGCCTCCCGCCAAAACATACTTGCCCTCGCCTTGCCAGTACCCCCAGGTTGGCTGGAACTTCTGGGTGGGGTCAGGAGGCCGGGGCACGGAGGTCAAAGCCGGGCCTAGAACCACGAAGCGTGTCATGACATCGACGTCGTTCTTCTCGTAGCCGAGATCGAGCGACGCACGCGCGCGCTCGCCACGATAGTCGAGCCCGAGCGCTGCAGTACCGAGCTCCTGGCTTTGGTTGGCGAGCTGGGTGCCGCCGTTGCGATAGGCACCGTTGAAACGGACGCCGAACTCGCTTTGCTCGCCAAAGCGGCGCCCGGCATCCAGATGCGTGCCGAACGAAGAACGCGACGAATAGCTGTTTGTGAGCTGCGCAATCGGTGTGTCCGTGGCCCGCTTGGTGACGAGATTGACGCTGCCGCCAACACCGCCGCCCGGCGGCGGCATGCCGTTGAGAAGCGCCCCCGGGCCCTTCAACACCTCGACCCGTTCGATTCCCGTAAGTCCTGAGAATGAGAAGGCGGAGGCGATGCCGTACAGCCCATTGAGACCATAGGCCGAGCTCGGCACGTCGAAACCGCGGATGGTCACAAAGTCAAAGCCGTAGGCGCGCGGGACGCTCGCTCGAACCGACGGGTCGTTGGCGAGCACGTCGTCGAGCTTGCGCGCCTGCTGATCTTGGACTGTCTGCGCTGTGTAGCTGGTCTGGTTGAACGGCGTATCCATGACGCTGCGATTGCCGAGGAGACCAAGTTGCCCACCAGTTGCGACTTGTCCGCCCGCATAGGCCGGCATCGGCGTCATTGTCGAGTTCGGATTGCCTGCACCCTGCACTTCGATGGTGTCGAGCGAGATTGCACCGGCGACCGCGGCGCTGGCGGCAGCAGAAGAAGGCGCTACGATTGAGACGGTTCTCGGATCGGTGAACGAATAAATGAGTCCCGTGCCTTTGAGGATTTTTGTAACGGCTTGCGCAGGCGTCAAAACACCGCTAACGCCCGAAGACGATTTGCCTGCCGCAATCGCGGGGACATAAACAATTTGTAGGCCGCTCTGGCGCCCAAATTCCGCTAACACGCGATTGAGGGAGCCGCCAGGGATTGCAAAGGATATCTGCGCAGTCTGTGCACTGGCCGGTGTGCATAAAGCCAATGACCCGCATGTGCGTGGCGGTGACAAAGTAGGCCACGGAGCGCCGGCGTGATGTCGGTGCGGGCGGAGTAAAAACCGTCCAGTGGCTAGGTTGATCCCTTTG
>NZ_JAVDPZ010000023.1:0-68279 GCF_031453995.1 Nitrobacter vulgaris
CTTCGCCGCCATGATCTGCTCCGTGACGAATCACGGAGCTCTATGAATCAGCGATCAAACCGATTGGGAATCCTGAATGTCGATCGGTTCTAGCCGTTAGCGAACTCTTCCAGCTCGACTTCGCGGATTATGGACATGGAACACCTCCACGGCTCATGATAACCCGGAAAGAAAAGGGCCCCCGGAGAGGAGGCCCTTTAAGCTTATTCCGCTGCCTTCATCATCAGCGGCTGCTCGTACTGAAGCATCAGCTCGATGAGCGCTGCGACGGCGCATCGCTTTTCCGTTTCCGTCTCAGCGAGGCGCACCGTGCGTATGGCCATCTCAAGCGCCCAGGCCTTCTTGACTGCCGCGTTGGCGATCTTGTTAAACACCAATGCCAGCTCCCGCGCCTTGTCATAGATCGGCGGCTTCGGCGCAGATCCCCAGCCGATCCCGTAATTGAAGCCCTTCGCTCTCGGATTGTCGTTCATCGTGGTTCTCCTTTTTGGAGACTTGAGTGTCGAACGATGAAGGCAGGGAGTCGATCGCCGCAGGATGCAACGTGGTGCACCCTGTTGCGGTTTGCGCCTCTGGAATCCCGGATCAACTTTTCTTACACGAAAGCTGGACGTGCAGGAGGAGGCGATCTTGTCCCATCTGGTTTGCCGGCGAGGAAAGTACTGGAGCATCGAGGAGAGCTACAGGGAGAACGGGAAGGTGAAGAAGCGCGTCCTGCGATACCTGGGCGCGCGGCGCTCCGATGATCCGCAGATACGGATGCAGCAGATGCTCGATACCGCCGAGCGCAAGGCCGAAGCGATAGCAGACAGGCAGCGCGCGGAGTTCGGGGAAACGGGCGCGGAGAGGCAAAGCCGCTTGAAGGAAGAAGCGAAGTTCTCGTCGGAGAGGTACTTGGAGGCTACGTGCGCGCCACCCGCAGCTTCGGAATCCGAAGCGGCATCGGGCGATAATGAAGAGGCGCCAGAGCCGTCTACCGGCACTTCCATTCCTTCATGACGGGATGCCACTCCCTGCAAACGATATATCTCCATCGGGCAGGTCTAGTGGCTGCCGCGACGAGATCTATGTGTACGGGCCACTGCGTGCGGCCGGGGCGCTCGTCCCAGCCGTTGACGCCAACGCCGTAGTCCGTGCCGAAAGCCATAACACCCTCCAGAATCTCGAAATAGACGGCGCAGGGATTGGTATATTGATCCCCCATCCAATCCGATCGCGGGGCGTTGCTCGGAAATTTGCGGGATCGGCCGGGCCGTTCGATCCTCTCGTGAATGACTCCGTCGCACGTCTGATTCACGTTCGAGTGCGGCGGCAAAGGCGGCGGAGGAGGGGGCAGCGCGGCGATGCGCTGGCGCTCGGCCCGCACCCACTTAGCGTCGCGGCACTCCTTGTCGCAGTAGGCGAGCTTGTAGACCCCTAACAGGAACAAGCATGCGCAGAACGCGATGCCGGCCATGAGTGCGTATTTGACCATAAGGAAAAAGCCCCGCCGAAGCGGAGCTTAAATTCATGCGGTGCGTCGAGGCAAGGGCACCACGTTGCCGGCCTCGAGCCATTTGGGCGGGAGCTTCAGCTCCCCCGTCTCGGGGTCGCGGCCGATGAAGCCGCTGATCGAGCCGTTTGGATGCCGGACCGGGACGTAGACCATTCCCCGGTAGAAGCCGATGTCGAAGCGCTCGGCGTCGTCTTCCGAGAAGCCCAGCGCCGCGACCTCGCCGGTGTACTTCAGCTTCTTGCGGAACGCCTCGGCGTCGAACTCCGTCTCTCTTTTGGATGAGCGGGTTGGCTCCCGCTTCTGTTCTGGGGGAACGGTGGCACGCTTGTTGCCAACTGTAACAGTACTGTCACTGTGTACCGTACTGTCTACCGTGCCGAACTCTTCCAGGAGAAACTTGGCGGCTTCTCCGAGCGTCTTGTATCCGCGTACATGCTTGACGAGGTCGATGACGCTGCCGCTCGCCTCCTGGCCGCCTGAGTGGCAATAGAAGCCCTTGCCGGGCGTTATCTTGATCGCGCGCTTGTTGTCGCTGTCGCAGTGCGGGCAGGGCGATCGGAATTCGTCCCCGTCCGGCGTCAGCTTCAGCCGCAGCGCGCGCGCCGCGTCCTCGATAGGGATAGCCGCCTTCAGCTCCGCGAAATTTATAAAGGGCAATGCCGCCTCCTCTGGTGGGGATAACGACCGTTCGTGGGTCCGCCTCCAATTGTACAATGGGTTTCGGAAGCGGTTCGGATGTCGGAGCATGGAGTGCAAGATGGCCCCGGCGGGTAAAACTGCCTTGTGCGCACAAGCCGAGAAATGACTCGGCGGGGCCACCTGCACTTCATGGCAGGAGAAAAGAGAGCTTTACATGCCGCAAGGTAATCAGCCGGTCGTCAAGTTTCGCATCGGCTTGGTGACGGCCACCGTCTGGCAGAACGAGAAATTCTACAACGTCACGCTCTCCAAGAGCTACAAGGACGAAGCCGGCGACTGGAAGGACAGCGACCAGCTCGGCCATGCCGAGCTGCTGAACGCCATAAAGGTGCTGGAGCGCTGCGAGGATTTCATCGCGGACCAGCACTGATAAAAAGCCCCGGCTAAATGCCGGGGTTCGCTTCTTTGTTGGGACAATTCGCCTTCGTATGTCCGACCTGGTTGCAGGTGCCGCATCGCTGCGGCGCTCTCTGCCTTTGAACTTCGCCGCCGAACAGGCGGGTTAGCTCGTCTTCCTTCTCCCTGATCTCACGCGAGAGCTGCATGGCTCTCTGCGCCTTCTCGTGGTTGTCCACCTAACAGCTCCATGAGGTTGAGCGTGCCGTCCTTCCCCTGCCACGGCACGATGAGATTGTCTGTCGGCAGGAGTTTCGGATTGATGCTGAGCGCGTAGAAGCGCGTTTTTCCCTTTTCAGGGAAAAGGTCGATAAGCGAGGCGGTATCGGGCCTCGTCGTCATGAAGGCCACGCTCGGCGCCACCTCGAAGCCGAAGCGGCTCTTATAGGCGCCGGTGCGGAAATACTCGGCGTACCGCTCCACCTTCGACTTCAGGCTCTGGCGAGCGTTCTGGCTGACCACCGGCTCGGTGCCGCGGTCCACTTCGATATGCGCAAATATCGTGCGGCTCCCGTCCGAGAAGCCGCGGGTGATGTCGGGCTCGAGCTTCGGGTGCTCGATGCGGAAGGGATAGGAGGCGTCCCGGGTGCTCTCGGGGCAGCGGTTATCCGCGAGGATGTGCTCCGGCCCCTTCACCTGGAACGGGGCGCGGTCGAGCAGGTATTCGATCTCGCTCCGCAGCAAGCGGTGCTTGAAGTGGTCGTTGCCGCCATGCGCGTAAACGTCGCCGTGCTTGGCCAGGAGCATCCGGCCGCGGGGCTTCAGCTCGAACACGCCGAAGCCGTTGCGCGGGATATAGGCCAGCTTCTCCTCGCGCGGCAGGTCGGGAAACCCGATGTAATGGCCCTTGGAGAGCAGGGTGAGCGCCTTGCGCGTGCCGTGGTACTTGCCGAGCGCGTGGTAGACGTACCGGGAGGGCAGCAGGTCGTAGCGGGCGAGGAGCTTGAGTATCGAGATCTCGCGCTCGTTGCCGGCCGTCGTATACTCGGGCTTTCCCGTCGTCCTGTAGTTTGAATGGCGCTCCATAAAGAGAGGATAGGCGGACGGCGTATTGCCGTCATCGGCGCAGATCGCACGTGTTGGCTATGTGGCATAGCCTATCACGGGTTTTTCTGCGTTAGCGGCTCGTCGTCGATGTCGGGCGCCGGCGGCGGGGCCTTGTAGGGGTACTTCGCGGCGAGCTCCGCCCTGAGCCGCTTGTAATCCTCCTCGTCCATCCTGTCCTGCTCTTTGAACTCGAACTTCTTGATAGGAAGGGTGAGCTTGGTGCGCTTGTTTAGAACCACGTCGACCGTGCCCGGTTCGATGCATTCCGAGTGGATGCTGGCGTTGTTGAGCGCTTTCTCCATCTCGGCATCGACGCCGTCCTGCCCCTTGTACTGGTAGGCCACCGTCATGCCGAGGCGGGCTTCGCCGGCTTTCGCAAATATCTTTATGAAGCTCTTGTCGAACGTGAGGTAATCGGCGGCTTCGTCGATGTAGACGTAAATCGGCTTCTTTTCCGTAAGCTTCATGCGCCGCATCATCACGTCGCTGAGCATCGCGATGAAGAGGCGGCCCAGGAGGTTCGTGCCCTCGTCGTCGTTCTTCTGATTGTCGGTATCGATGAGCAGCACCTTGCCGCCTTGGTGCAGTTCCTCGTACAGGTCGAATTTGCCCTCTTGATCGCCCCATCTGCCGGCGTTGAGGTTCTTGTAAAGCGGCGTGTGCCGCTTCTGGTTGATGAAGCTCGTCAGCCGCTCGTCGAGACCGCCGAGCGTCGCCGGGTTGAGCCCTTTGCGCGTCGTCCGAAACCAGTCCTGCACGTCCGACGGAAAGCTCCCTATCTCGCTGGGCAAAACTTCCCGGTCCATCTGCACGTACCGCAGGAGCTGCTCAAGGCTCTTGTTCCGGGAGTGGAGCGTCGCTTCCGCCAGGAAAGGAAGGGCGCGCTCCTGTCCCGGCGCGGGGTTGAGGTTGGCGAGCATGTAGGTGATGAGGGTTTTGGCTAGCTGCTTTCCCGCGTCCTTTTGGCTCGGTGTTTTCGCTTCCGCTCCAATGTAAAACGGGTTCAGCGGGAAGCGCACGTCGCTGTCGATGAGGATGAGCTTGCCGTCGAGCGGCTGCCCGGGGCCGAATACCGCAAGCTTGCGCATGTGGTCCACCATGCTCTTGCTGTCGATGATGACGACGGAGCATTCCTCCATTGCCGCACGATGCAGGTCGTCCCAGATTATGTGGCGCAGATAAGTGGACTTGCCCATGCGCGTGCGCCCATGCTCTTACTCGGTACCGGCGACAAGACAGCGCGCGTTCTGGAAGCCGCATCACGCGGGCCGTTCCTCCTGATCGCCGACGATGCTACCGCCGCCGCGTGCGCCGATCAGTTTCCCGGCGCCGCGCTTTAAAGCTAGCTTTACATGCGGACAATGGACCAGAACACATACACCAAGCTAGCGCGAAACATGATTCCCGCCGCGTTGAGCATGGCGACCTACGCAATCACCCTGATTATTTCGCTGCGCCTGCTTGCGCGGGGCATCGATGATAAAGCGGCGAGTATCGCAATCAGCCTCGGCTCGATGATTCCGGCGCTTCTGCTATGCATGCCCATCGTCGGAATCACACGCAGATCGGATGAGATGCAACGCAGGCTGCAACTGGAAGCTTTTGCTTTTGGTTTTGCAGGTACGACCCTCGCCACGTTCAGCTACGGCTTTCTGGAAAATGCCGGCTTCCCACGGTTGTCGGCCCTCACTGTTTGGCTGGTGCTGTGCGGCCTGTGGCTCATGGGCGTTCTTCTGGGCCACCTGAGCTACAGATGAACAACTGCATTCAGGAGCTTCGTACGCAACGCAATTGGTCACAGGCTGATTTGGCTGCTCGACTGGACGTTTCGCGTCAGACGATCAATGCACTCGAACGTGGACGATATGATCCAAGCCTGCCGCTGGCATTCAAAATCGCCCGCCTATTCAACCTGATCATCGAAGAGATATTTAGCGTGAGCGACTAACTCGTACGATGGGAGCAGGCGCGACCTGCGTTAACAATTCGATGGCGGGATTGTTCGCATTTGAACCTCGGCGCATCCCGAGACGTTAGGCTTACCGGAAGTTTCGGCGGCGGCCTTAACCCTTGCCGGCGTTGGTTCGATTAGGCTCTGCTATAATCCGGAGTCCAGTGATGCGTATCGGACTTGTGCTGGCCATTTTGATCGGGACCTCATTGACGGCTCTGGCCGACAGCGGTCCGGTGTTTGTGATTCCCGGACGTCCCGGCGTTCCCATCATCATCAATGGTGTCGATGCGTCCTATGCCGTCGTCGAGGGCGATTGGGGACTTTCTCGGAGGATACAACCGCAGCCCACGGTGTACGGCGGACGCTACGTCTATGAACCGCATGTCGGTCATTATTATCCGAGTCTTGGCCGCGCGCCCGGTTACGGCCGCCTCGAAATCGAGCCGCCGCCTAATCGCAAGCCACCGCGGCGAGCCGAAAGCTTTCATCAGTCGTGGTCGGCCCGTTCAAACCCAACTCCCGCACAATCCGACATCCCGCAGATGCCGCCTCCGGTGATCCTCGCGCCCAAGATCGGACCCTCGGGTTTGCCTCCAAACTTTCGTTGAGATCAACACGACCCAAATCGAACAAAGAAAACAGCGGGAGAAAGTAGATGCGTCAAATGATTTCCGGGATGGTCGCGGTTGCGGCCATCGTGGCCGCAAGTGTTGCGCCCGCAATGGCATGTGGAGGGTTGTTCACGAGTGGATGCTCTCCATGCCTGTCGTACAGCCCCTGCGTATCGGGTTATTATCCAGGCTATTACGGTGGTTACGGCTTCGCTGGCTACGAGAGCCTGCCGTCTCCGACACAGTACTATTATGTCAATCAAGGGCCAGTGTTCAGCGGTCCCGGCAATTTCGCACCAGTGCCGACCTATCAGGAAAATGCCGTTGCCGGATGGAATGCCTACAGTCGTCCTTACTTCTATCCTTACGACGGCGGTCGTTATGCCCACGCCATGCATCACTACTATGATGGCGCGCCCGCGACCGGCCCGGTCGTGTACAGCTATCGCTGGAATCGTACCCGGCATCACGGCCATGTTTCGCGCCATGGCGATCGCGCCGCTCTTCCGCGCGTGATTTATGGATCGGGACAACATCATGACTACCGTCATTCAGCGTGGTATCATGAGAACTGATCGGCGCGCCTGAAAAACAAACACGTTCCCGCAATGCCCGGTGCGAGCGGGCGTCTTCGTGCCGTCAGTGCATGAGGCCGAGATGGCTGGCGCCGATATAAAGCGCCAGCACCGCGGCATTCGAGACGTTAAGGCTCTTGATGTGACCAGGCATGTCGAGGCGCGCGACCGCGCTGCATGTGTCCCGCGTGAGCTGCCGCAGCCCTTTGCCTTCGGCGCCGAGTACCAGAGCCAATGGCTGCTGCAACTGGATGGCGGCGAGGTTTTCGCCACCGTCGCTGTCGAGACCGACGGTCATGAAGCCGCGGTCGTTCAGTCGGGTCAGCGCCCGCGCCAGATTCTGCACCAGCACCAGCGGCACAACCTCCAGCGCGCCAGAGGCGGACTTTGCCAGCACGCCGGTGGCCTCGGGACTGTGGCGCGCCGTGGTGACGATCGCTTTCACCGCAAAAGCCGCGGCCGATCGCATGATCGCGCCGACATTGTGCGGGTCTGTGATCTGGTCAAGCACCAGCACGATGCCTTCCTGCGTCAGCATCTCGATGTCAGGCGAGGGTAGGGGATCGGCTTCGGCGAGCAATCCCTGATGCACCGCGTCGGGGCCGAGGCGCTGATCGATGGCACTCGGACGCACGATTTCAGGCGTGATCCGGGTATTGATGTTTTCATGCGTGAGCCGCAGCGCGGCGTTTTCCGTAAGGAGCAGTTTTCGGATACGGCGGTGGGGATTCGCCAGCGCGGCTGTCACCGTATGCCAGCCGTAAAGCACCGCTGGGCCATCGGGGCCGGTCTCGCGAGCCCTCCGCACCGAACCATGCCTTGGTGGGCCCTTCCGGTGAGAATCCTTGACGTGGCTACTCCCAGGCCGTGAACCCCTCCGGAATCGCGGTTCTCGATCACGATCGCTCATGTGTGTTTGTCTCGGGGGGTGCGGGATCTATCGAGAAAATCGTAGCAATCGGAGACTTGAGAATGGTGAACTTGGGAATGGTGGGGGAGGTAGGACTCGAACCTACGAAGCCATAAGGCGGCTGATTTACAGTCAGCTCCCTTTGCCACTCGGGACACTCCCCCGCAACGCCATCGGATGTCACCTGCTGAAGTGGCCCGACCGACCATGGATGACATTAAAGGCACCTGCCCGGATGCCGAGCGCGCGGTTGCGCGTGTTTATGAGCGAAGCGCCCCGGCAAAGTCAACCGAGCGCTGGCCAAGAAGATGCACTTCCACGCATCCAATGGTGGAAATGGCCGGCCGTTGCTTAAGACTCATGACGCGGGTTCACTGCGCATATTCGAAAATTACGAATATCACGGCCAAAACAACGAACATGACCACGCCGATAATCAGACCGAGTTTACCCCTTCTGGTGCGGTCACTCCCGTGACCTCCACCGATATCGTCAGGTTTGCCATCGAATTCTCGCGAAGAACTGCGCCATTCCCAAAAATCATTCATCGTTCGCCTCCGTCGTCTCGATCGCCCGTTTCAAGCATGCTCCTTCCTGAAGCCAGTGCGGTGTTGTTGACCCTACTTATGCGCGAAGGAGAAAAACCGCTAGCGAGTTGGTGCAAGGCGGCATTCTCAAAGCGGCCGCGCCTGGTCGGCGAGGGCGCTGTGTCTACGAGTTTTTGAGCGGGACCCCGGCGGCATTCCAAGTCTTGGACGCCAGTTTTGGCACCGGCTCGATTGGCCGGTTGACCGTTCATGTCTTAAACTGGATTGGATGGGACGTCTGCGGCTGGTGGAGCCTAGACTTCATGAGCCAGAATTATCTTCTTGGCTCGCACGAGCCGTGATTAGGCGTGTTTCCCGCCAGTAGTCTCTTCTAATTGATTCAGTTCGACTTTTTGCCGCAGAATCGACGTCGTCGTGCTGCTCATTCAAGCAATTTAACCTCGACCGTCAATCTTAATTCATTCGCCTGTTCGCGTCTAGCTGGACAGGGCATGGCTGCCCGTCCTAGGTACCTGCCACCATGACCAGCGGTTCCGTGCCGGACATTTCAGAGCAGGGGCTTAGTTCCCGCGTTCCCCTCACTCCAGCATGCCGGGAGATACGATGATCCGACTGCTTATTGCATCGGCGATGATTTGCATTGTTGCCACACCCTCATCGGCCAGACCTTCTTCTAAGAAATGGCAGGTTGCCACCACGGGATGCGACGCGATGCGCCCCTGCTATGGCAACTGGAACCCGCAGTATGACTCGGCGGAGCACGCCAGCTGGCATTCCCATCATGTTGCTGTCCGGCACTGGGTCCGTCACAAGGGGCACAGACGAATTCCCGTCGGGCTTGCGCGGGTCATGGCCGAGGGCGCGGGGAGAGCGGTCGGTTTGATCCGTTCGGCCTCGGGTGCCAAGGCGCATGTTGCCAACCGCGCCACTGGTGCTTTTCAATGTCTGGTGTCGGCTCTCGACCGGCAGGGTTATCCGATCCGTTTTATGGGAGGCTGGCGAGCGCACGGAAGTGTGCATGGCTCTCTGCATCCGGCGGGATTGGCGCTCGATATCAACCAGTACGGACGCAACGTCACGCGGCCACGCATGCCCCACAACGAAATCGCGCTGGCGAACTCCTGCGGGCTAGTTGCGGGGGCGCAATGGGCACATGCCGACAGTGGCCATTTCCAACTTGGCGGCTGGAGCGGAGGACGGCATGAGGCACGCCGTCAACATCGACGCCGTACGCACTATGCCAACGCGCGATGGTGATGTCGGTTCAACGATTGACGCTCGTGGCGTACGGCCACGCTGGCGGCGCGGATCGGTCAGCGTGAACATTAATGCTGAGAGGGCCAGCTGCGCTGATATGGCGAGGTGCCCGACCGCATCCACCTGTTGTAGCGAAAAGGCGCGGCGAGCTGTCCCGCCGCGCCCCGATGTTTATTCTCGCTGGCCCGGGCGCTGAGTCGCCCTCCACGAGGCGAAAAGCCTAGCGGGCGATCCCAGCGAGGTGACAGCGCTCTGAACAAGACACTGGATCACCTCCTTTCGTTTGTTGTTGGAAACTAGATCATAGGCACGAACGCGCGGCATGTTAAGACCCTTGCTCGTCCGTTCCGGGATATTCATTGCGCTGCAGGATGGTTGAGGGTCCCGGCGCGACGTGATAGGTGATCGGCGGGCGCGGGTGTAG
Organism: Nitrobacter vulgaris; assembly: GCF_031453995.1. NCBI lineage: Bacteria > Pseudomonadati > Pseudomonadota > Alphaproteobacteria > Hyphomicrobiales > Nitrobacteraceae > Nitrobacter > Nitrobacter vulgaris. Next base: position 9,917 of record NZ_JAVDPZ010000023.1, read on the forward strand.
CTCAATGGTAGAGCAGCAGCCTTCCAAGCTGAATACGAGGGTTCGATTCCCTTCACCCGCTCCAGAAGGATTTCAATGCAGGAAAACGAGTTAGCCCTTCCGGCGCGTGGGTGACGCTCGTGATAAAATGAAGGTGATCGCCGAATTGCTCCCATGACCACATATGGCGAACCGTGAGCCGGAGCAGCCTTATCGCCTGATCCTCCCGGAACACGGCATGTGGTTAGCCGATGCGAGATGCTCGGCGGGAGAGCATCACAATAGAATAAAGAGCCGCCTCACCTACATATCGCACAGACGGTGTGGTCTGCTTTCGTATAACGCCGCCTGGGTTGCTGGAATCGCAGGCCGAATTGCCAAAGTAATCGAGGAGGTTTGAGATGACCAAAAACAACACCAATCGTTGCGCTCGCCAGATCAGTTTTGCCGGCAAGGTTCGTACCTTCAATTTGAACGACCCCAAGGTCCTCGCCATGATCGCAGGTGGAGCGAAATTGAAACAGGTCTCGAGGATGATCACGATTGCCCGTCTCGGCATAGGCAGGGCACCGCTGGCGGGGCAATACGGCGACACACCGGCGGCTTGCCACAGACGCTTTCTTGAAAAGATCTATTCGGCGACCGATGTGGAGAACGTCATCACCCTCGGGCTGATTGGTGGCGGGATGGCCGAAGATGAAGCTTTCGCGCTTGTTGATGAGCACGTCGTCGGTAAGCCCCTCGAAGCCAACGCGTTGATCGCATCGGAAACCATTGCCGCGCTGTTCGCCGATGCAGGTGATGCGAAAGCATAACGGAAATGGTTGCTTGAATCCCGGTCTTTGCTGATAGCTCAAGTTTCGGCAGGGTTAGGAATAAGGCGTCGCGCATCACCATCGACGGTTCGGCAATCACAAAGGCGATGCACGATGAAACATCGTGCCGGACGTTTGAATGGGTCTCAGTCGCGAGCATGACTGATGAGCCTTGCTACCGATGGTTTCAGTCCATCAGTTCCAGAAGACGACCCACCGTATCTCGAGCCGCTTCTGCCATTTTCACCGCGCTATCACGCGTAAGCGAATCTCGTTGCTTGCCGACGTCCTTTGATTGATCCCGGCAGCAAGCGGCTCGGCGATGCTCCCAGGCTCGCAATCGATCGCGAAATATTCTGTGTCGCTCCGACCGCGTCGCGGAGAGAAGCCCTCATTACTTTCGAGGTATTCAAGTTTGCTGGCTCTTGCAATGCCTTGAAGGCGGCACATGCCCAGCCTAGGTAGCTGCCATGCCCTGTGAGAAGCGCGCGGCTGCGTATGCGCGACGTTGTATTATTCGCAGGCCGGAGAGCGAAGAATGCACGCCATCATGCGAACTGTCCGCGCGGCTGATGGTCATTCTCTTTGTGCGTCCATCGTCATGGCCGTTCCGCAACGTGTTACCGCCATGCTGACCCGCGCCGATGTAATTCATCACCGTAAATCCCTGGTCGCGGACGGCGCGTGATGGGAAACCCCACCGCCATCATGCAAGGCGGTTGGATGCCTCGTCTTGTTGCGCGGAGAATCCCATCGTGTATCGCGCTCACTGCACATTTCGCTATCTTGTATACGCTGGTTTGCGATCCGACGGTCAAGCCGGTGGTCGGCGAACAGCCTGGTCCGGCCCTTGTCGAGATCGTCGTTGTTCCCTCCCATGGCTCAACCTTCGTCGAGCACGGTGAGGTTGCCGAACTAACGTCGGCGGAACTCGCTGAATTACCCCCGCCGACGCTCGCCGAGGACCCTCCGCCGGAGATTTCCGAACAAGGAGAAGCGGTAGAAAAGCCGGTGGCATTGCCGGCGCCGAGTCCGAAGCGGGCGTTAGTTCACAAGGCAAGCGCACCTCCTGTTCCGCCAGCCGCAAGCTCCGCACCGCCTCATACGAGTGTGCCGATCATGGGCGCGACCGGCGTGCCTGACCAACCCGAGATGGGAGCGAGCGATACCGATCAAGCGTCCGTCGGGGTCTCGCATGCTTGGAAAGCGAGGCTGCTCTCTCACCTGGAGCGCTACAAGCGCTATCCGAGCGAGGCCCGTATGAAAGGAACTGAAGGGACGGCGCTTTTGAGCTTCGGCATGGATCGCGACGGTCGGGTGCTCCGATATCATCTTGTGCGCTCTTCGGGTTCTCCTGAACTCGACGACGAAGCCTTCGCGATGATCGTGCGCGCATCTCCTTTACCCCCTGTGCCGCCGGAGATCACCGCGCAGGTCGTGCAACTCGTTGTTCCCGTGCGCTTCAGGATGTGAACTCGTCTCGGCAATTGCGCCTGGAAGGTTTCGGGATTCGTGCTTATGTTCGGTCAACGGGGGCCGAAAGGTGAACCATGCGCTGGAATCTTGGCATCGCTGCGGTTCTCGCAGTCATCATTCTTTCGCCGGCATCGAGCCACGCTGGCGTGAACGTGCGCTTCGTCAATTCTGACCGCTATACCGATGCAGGTTCATACGATACTTCGAGCGCGTCGGTAGAGGCGGCTTTCCGCGCTCATCTGGATCGTCTCGGCAAGCGATTTCTCGCGCCTGGGCAGAATCTCAACATAGATATCGTCGATATCGATCTTGCTGGCTATCAACAGCCGCTTCGTTTTGCTCCCAACAACGTCCGGATTGTTAATGGCGTCACGCTACCGAGGATCGTACTGCGTTATGCATTGACCGAAAGAGGCCGGCGTATGCGAAGTGGCGAAGAGACGCTCACCGATATCAACTACCAGATGAATCCGTCGGCGCGCTTTTCGGGCGATCGGTATGTATACGAGAAAGCACTGCTGGACGACTGGTTCCGGCGTACCTTCTCCACTAGTCGCCAGGGTTTCTGAGGCGGCTGTGCCTTTTCACTTTCTTTTATCAGGACCTGGGCGAACCCTTCTTTTTCCGCGATAGGGGAAGGTTGCCGCTCCGACGAGGTCATTGTGACGGTTGTGGAAGGCGTCGTCTATTCGCTTATCCAGGACCACGGCGCCGCAAATCTACTGAATCAAAAGCACTATTCCGTGTTCGGTAACTACGACACCGGCGCCCTTGTCCACCAAGTTCCGCTTCTGGAGTGGTTGGAAGAAAAAAGATGGGTGCGACTGGTTAGCTCATGACGTCAAAAAATTTTGTAGCGAGGGGGTTCAAAAAGCGGTTGCTCGAACGTCTCTAACTATAGGGTCGCCATTCTTTGACCTGCGGATGTCCCGTGGCGGGACAACCAGCGCGCCGAGGACAGCAGGAGTGAATGGAACCGCATCGCGTAAGACCTCAGGTGCCCGCCTGTGGTTCGTAATTCACGGTTGGCTTGCGCTGCCGATCTGGGCTTTTTTGTTCTTCGTTTGTCTGACAGGGTCGATCGCGACCGTCAGTCAGGAGATCATGTGGTTGGCATCTCCGATGGAGCGGGCCAATGCTCCCACGAATGACGCGCGGCTGCTCGGTTATGACGAGATACTGGCGGCGGTTGAGCGCGAGGTGCCCGGTGCGCGGGTGAGATTCATCTCGCGGCCGGTGAAGTCGATCTTCGCCCTGGGGGTGCAAGTGACACGCCCCGATGGCAGTTCCGCCAAGTTGTTCGTCAATCCATACACTGGCGTGGTGCAGGGCGAGCAGGGCACGTTCGATTTTCGTGATTTCACGCGCGCCTTGCACGGCTGGCTGTTGATGCCGTTCGACAGTAGCTTCCCGATTGGGTGGTACTTTGTCTCGGCCTTGTCGGTTCCACTGCTTGGTTCGCTGATCACAGGGATCGTCGTCTACAAGCGGTTCTGGCGTGCCTACCTGCAGCCCCGCCTTCGCATCGGCAAGGGCAAGCGCATCTTCTGGGGCGACCTGCACCGGCTGGCCGGGGTGTGGTCGATCCCATTCATCGCCATTATGGCGGTGACCGCAAGCTGGTTTTTGATCCAGGCGATTCTCAGCGACAACCACATTTCGATTTCAACGGCAGGTGTGCCGCCCGTGGTGGCGGGCACCGACGTGCCGGTGGTCGCCGAGGGCGCGCCGGCGCCGCGGATCACGCTGGGGCAAGCGGCCGAGATCGTGCATGCTCAGTTGCCTGATCTTGAGCCCAGCTTCGTGGAACTCCCGGACAGCGCCTACGGCCAAATCAGCGTCGGTGGGCGCGGCAATTATCCGCTGATTTTCGAGACGGTGGAGGTCAATCCCTACAACGGCAAGGTGGAGCGGGCGCGGCGCGTGTCCGACCGCTCCGCGCTCGAGCTCGTCACCGGCTCGATGCGGCCTTTGCACACCGGCGATTTCGCCGGCGTGTGGCTCAAGCTCATCTATCTGCTGTTCGGTCTGACGCTGACCACACTGGTGTTTTCCGGGATGATGGTGTGGACCAGGCGCACCGCGATCGAGACAGTGAAGATCGTCCGCGACCGCAGACATGTGCGGTTGGGGCTGGAGGCGACTGAGTAATGGCGGCGCTCGTATCCCCATCGCGCAATGCGTCGCTGTGGCAGCGCTGGCGATTCCATCTCAGCGCCTTGATGCTGATCGTGCCGATCGTTTCGGCGCCGGCCTTCTTCCAGGCAGATGCATTGTTCGGTGGCAAGAAGGGCCTCGGCGAGCGCGATATCGGCGAGGTTGTGGTTGGTCCGTGGACCGCGCGGATGGCCGAGTTCAAGCTGATCGAACCGGAGGCGGAAGGGCGTGCGGGTTACACCAAGTCTTTTGTCATGGCGCTGTGTCCGGCCTGTGTCGATCAGGTGAAGGCGGCATACTTGCGCGTCGGCAAGCCGCGCAACGTTCGTACCGCGGGCGCGCTGTTCTCGGGTACCCCTTATCGACAGTTTGCGGAAGTGCGGATTCCGGAGAAGGCCAGTGCTGACGGTATGTTGTGGGTGACGTTCGAGGGCTGGGACGGCGCGCGATACCAGACGTCGATCCCGATCCGCACAGCCTCGCCCTTGACTGCGGCCTGGCTCGAGAAGAGGGGGCGGATATGAAGGGGCTCTGGAAAGGCGGACTGACCATCGCCACCTTCGGCGCGGTGTCTTTCTTTATCGGTGCTGCCTGGGCGCATCCGCCGTTTTGTATCTGCAAGATGATCGATGCGACGACGGTGCGCTGCGAAGGCGGCTTCGCGGACGGCACCGGCGTTCCCGGGGTGAGGCTCGACGTCGTTCGCTACGACGAGACGATCATCCTGCAAACAAGCTTCGGGACCGACTCGACCGTCAGCTTCCGCAAGCCTGACGGCGAGTTCTATTTGCTGTTCGACGCTGGCCCCGGCCAGTCGTTCGACGTCGACTACAAAGACATTCAGTGAGCGGATGCCGACGATGAACGCCCCGGTGCCTCCTGACGATGTCGATGGCGTGACGCTGCTGCCGGCCTGGACCGCGCCGGCGCGGCGAACGCGCGGTTCCCGGCGGCTCGTCCTGGGGGTGAGCGTTGTCACACTGGCTGTGCTCGGCACCCTTGCTTTCATGGGATTCCGCGCGCCGTCGCCGGACAGCCTTTATGAGACCGTCGCCGTCACGCGGCAGGACATCGAGAGCACCGTTGCCGCGACCGGTAAAATACAGCCGCGCGCTTATGTCGATGTCGGCGCGCAGGTGTCCGGCCAGTTGAAGCGTCTTCACGTTGCCGTTGGCGACGAGGTGACCGCGGGGGCGGTCGTGGCGGAGATCGACGCCGAGATGCAGGCGGCCAAGGTCGAGGGCATTGAGGCGGACGTCGCGCGGTTGACCGCCGAACTCGCCGAGCAGGAAGCCGGGCTTGCGTTTGCAAAACGCAATGCCGAGCGCCACCTGACGCTGTCTCAGAGCAGCGCAGTTTCGAAAGTCGCTTTTGAGACGGCGGAGCGCGACCGCGACATCCTGATCGCTCGTATCGACGCTTCCAAAGCCCGCATCCGTCAGATGCAGGCCGATCTTCACGCGCAAAAAACAGCATTGCGCTTCGCCCGTATCACCGCGCCGATGGCGGGCACCGTGGTTTCGTTGGACGCGAAGGAGGGGCAGACCCTCAACGCGAACTATGATACGCCGCTGGTGCTGCAAATCGCCGACCTCGATACCATGACGGTGTGGACAGATGTGTCCGAAGCCGACGTCGTCAAGCTGCGTGAAGGCATGCCGCTGTGGTTCACCACATTGGGCCGGCCGGACCGCAAGTGGCATGCAACGCTCCGGCAAATCCAGCCGGCGCCGCGCCGGCCCGACAAGAAGGTCGAGGCCAAGGCTGCAACGCAATCGGGCAATGTCGTACTCTACACGGCGCTGTTCGACGTTCCCAACAAGGATGGCGGCTTGAAAGCCGGAATGACCGCACAGGTATTTTTCGTCACCGCCGCGGCGCAAAACGCCCTGGTCATTCCAGTGTCGTCGCTCAACGAAAAAAGCGAGGTTCGCGTTCTTCAGGGAGACGGGACCATCGCCGTCCGCAAGGTCGAGACTGGTGCCCGGACCCGCTTCCTCAGTGAAGTCACGAGCGGCCTCGCCGGTGGCGAACGGATCATCACGGGCGTGAAGGCGTCCGGCCCGCCCCCTAAGCTGAGGGTGGAGTCATGAACGCATCGCATGTCCCGCTCATCGACCTGACGGGCATTTGCCGCTCCTATCGCAGCGGCGATGTTGTTACCCGCGCGCTGCGCGGCGTCGAGCTGTCGATCTATTCCGGCGAGTTCGTCGCCATCGTCGGCGCCTCCGGATCCGGCAAGTCGACGCTGATGAATATCATCGGCCTGATCGACCGGCCGACGCAGGGCATCTACCGTTTTGCGGGACAGGATGTCGCCGGGCTCGATCGTGACGGTCTCGCCGCGCTGCGTCGCAATTCCTTCGGTTTCATCTTCCAGCAGTATCATTTGATCTCGACGGTAAGCGCGCTCGGCAATGTCGAGATGCCGGCGGTTCATGCCGGCGCGCCCCGCGCTTATCGTCATCGCCGCGCGTCCGCACTGCTGGCGCGGCTCGGCCTTGCCACGCGCATGTTCAATCGGCCGTCGCAGCTCTCGGGCGGCCAGCAGCAGCGTGTCTCGATCGCGCGCTCGCTGATGAACGGTGGCGCGGTGATCCTCGCTGACGAGCCGACGGGCGCGTTGGACAGCAAAAGCGGCACGGAAGTACTGGGGATCCTGAAAGAGCTTGCCGGCGCCGGGCACACGATCATCCTCATCACTCACGACTCGAACGTAGCCGCCGCGGCTGAGCGCATCATCCGGATCGAGGACGGACTGATCGCCTCTGACAGCGGCCGCGATGCTGGAAGGGTTCCGCGCTCCTCGGTTGCCGTTGCTGCATGGCATACGAATAGCACCTCGCCGCCGCTGTGGGCCTGGCTGGAGGAAGCAGCCCGCTCTGCCTTCGCCGCGCTGGCGGTCAATCCGGTTCGTACGGCGCTGACCCTGAGCGGCATCGTCATCGGCGTTGCTTCCGTCGTCGCCATGATGGCGATCGGGCGCGGCGCGCAGGCGTCGTTCATGGAGCGGGCCTCCGCCATCGGCACCAACTGGTTGGTGGTCAGCCGTGCGGGCGAATCCGCAGTGACCAGCATGCCGCTGACTCTCGCCGATGCCGAGGCGATCAAGGATCTTGCCAACGTGTCCGGGTCGATGCCGGCCTTGTGGGAAGCCGGCATATTGCGGCACGCCAACACGGATATGAACGCCGAAGTAATCGCCACCACGGCCGAGTTTCGGACGGTTCACAACTGGGATACGGCGAAGGGAATGTTCTTTACGAAGGAGGATGAGGTCAGCGGCAACGCCGTAATGTTGCTCGGTGCGACCCTCGCATTAAAACTGTTTCCCAATATCGCCGATCCTTCCGGCAGCCACGTTTTGGTCAACAACATTCCATTTCTTGTCACCGGCGTGCTCGAGTCCAAGGGCCTTTCCGAGAAGGGCATGGATCGGGACAATACCGTGGTGATGCCGCTTCGGACGGCTGCGATGCGACTCTATGGTAAGGACGAGCTGTCGGAGATCGTTGTCTCCATCGCCGATATGTCCCGTCTGCAACAGACCAAGGACGCCATCAAGTCGCTGTTGATCCGCCGCCACGGTCGCGAGGATTTTTGGCTGCACGATGCGGCGTCCGCCTTCCGCAAGGCCGAGGATGAGCGCCGCTCAAGTAATCTTTTGCTCGGCGCCATCGCCGCGATTTCGATGCTGGTCGGCGGTATCGGCATCATGAACATCATGCTGATCACCGTGGCCGAGCGCACCAGGGAAATCGGTGTCCGTGCCGCGATCGGGGCCAGGACCGCGGACATCCTGGGCCAGTTCCTGACCGAGGCGATCGTTTTGTCGGCAATCGGCGGCGTGTTCGGGTTGCTGCTCGGCGTGCTGATCGGAATAGCCGCAGCCACACTGTTCGGCATGACGGTAATTTTCTCGATCACGGCAGCGATCGGCGCGGTGACGGGGGCAGTGGTTATGGGAACGCTGTTCGGCTTCATGCCGGCGTTTCGCGCGGCGCGGCTTGATCCTGTCGTGGCGCTGTCAAGTCAATAGGAACAAGGAACGGGGAATCATGACGGGATTTGTAACAAGGGCGATACGTCTTGGGTTTGTCGTCGCGCTCGCCGTTCTGGCGATTGCGGCGCCGGCGACTGCGCAGCAGCAGGGGGAGCATCCGGCTGCGGCGGGATCTGGGCCGTCGGCGCATCCCGCCACCCAGCCTTCACCGCGGCCGGCATTACCGACGCAGCCATCATCGTCAGTGCCGATGTCTTCCCAAGCAGCATCGACGCCGATGCAGCCGTCCGCGCAGCCATCGTCCGCATCGCCAACGACACCGCCGTCGTCGGTGACATCGCCCACGCCGTCGTCTTCTTCGGGTGTACCTGCGGCTGAAGCTTCGTCCGGGGAGGCACCGGCGGCATCGTCTGACGCGGCCGCGCCTCTGGATCAATCAGCTGCGCCGGCTGCCGCGCCAGCACCGGATGCCTCGTCCTCCACGCTTCCGCAAGACCTGTCGCCGTGGGGCATGTTCATGCAGGCCGACATCATCGTGAAGGCGGTGATGATCGGGCTTGCGTTTGCGTCGCTGGTGACGTGGACGATCTGGCTGGCGCGGGGGCTGGATCTGGCGGCTTCACGGCGTCGGGCACAGAGCTGCCTGCGCAAGCTCGAGCGCGCCGACACTCTTGCGGCGGCACGGGCAGAGATCTCTGAAGGGTGGACCGGAAAGGGCCCGGTGTCTGATCTGATGGAGGCGGCGGAGAACGAATGCAGGCGCTCGAACGATCTGTCCTCTGAGGGCATCAAGGAGCGTCTGGCCATCGCGCTGTCGCGTATCGAGGCCAAGTCGGGGCGCGACATCGCCCGCGGCACGGGCTTGCTTGCGACCATCGGGGCGACCGCGCCGTTCGTCGGGCTGTTCGGCACGGTGTGGGGCATCATGAACTCCTTTATCGGCATCTCGCATTCCAAGACCACCAATCTTGCGGTGGTGGCGCCGGGCATCGCCGAGGCCTTGCTTGCGACCGCGCTCGGGCTCGTCGCCGCGATTCCGGCGGTGATCATCTACAACGTGTTCGCGCGTGCGCTTTCGAGCTACCGGGCGCTGCTGTCGGATGCCTCCGGCGAGATCATTCAGCACATCTCGCGCGACCTGGAACGTCAGGAGCGGGGGCTTGGACCGTCCGTGGTGCCGCTGTCGCGCGGCCGCTCCGCTGCGGAGTGAGCCCTCATGGCGGTATCTCTGAAGAACCCGCAGGACGGCGGCATCGACGAGCTGAGCGAAATCAACGTCACTCCGTTCATCGACGTGATGCTGGTGCTTTTGATCATCTTCATGGTGGCGGCGCCTTTATCGACGGTGGATATCGCGGTCGACCTGCCGGTGTCGAATGCACAGCCGCAGCCGCGTCCCGACAAACCGGTATTTTTGACGGTGAAGCAGGATCTGACGCTGGCACTTGGCAACGACGAGGTGCCGCGCAATACCCTTCAGGCAACGCTCGATCAGCAGACCAGCAATGACCGCGAGCAGCGGGTGTTTCTGCGCGCCGACGGGACGGTGGCTTACAACGAGCTGATGAAGGTGATGAACCTGTTGCGCGAGGCCGGCTATCTCAAGATCGCGCTGGTTGGGCTGGAGGATACCGGACAGGTGCAAGCAGGTGGCGTGGCCGCCGGTAGCAGTGCGCCAGCGGCGGCGACCAAGCCATGAGGATCGACTGGCGCGATCCGGACGGGCGGCCGGAAGGCGCGATGACCAGGGCCGCGGCGCTGCGCTGGACCGCGGCCGGGCTTGCGGTGGTCGCGGTGCACGCTGGCGGCATCTGGCTGGCGTTGCACTGGCCGGCGCAGGCCGAGACGCCGGGCGATCCGCCGGCCGCGATCATGATGGAGCTGGCGCCGCTGGCGGTGGCGCCGGAGGTGCCGCAGCAGGACATCGCGCCGGGGCCGCAGATGGAGGAGGCCGAGGAGGAGCAGCCCGAACCGGAGAAGCCGGTCGAGGAGAAGCCAGATCCGACGCCGCCGGAAGTGAAGGAAGCCGAGCTCAAGCCGCCGCCGACGCCGAAGGTGGAGAAGGCGGAGGTGGTGCTGCCGGCCAAGACGGAGCCACTGAGGCCGAAGCCGAAGAAGAAAAAGAAGAAGGCGCCGCGCACCACCGCGCCGCAGAGTTCACAGGCGCAGCGCGCCGATCGCGCCGCCGCGCCCGCGGAAGGCATGGCCTCGTCGATGTCGCCGAGCTCCTGGCGCGGCGCGCTGATGGCGCATCTCAACCGCCACAAGCGTTTCCCGTCCGGTGCGGCGGGGGCGGGGGTTGCGACGGTTGCGTTCACGATCGATCGCTCCGGCCGCGTGCTGTCGGCGCGCCTGGTGCGCTCGGCCGGCGACGCCGCGCTCGACGCAGAAGCCGCCTCGCTGCCGCGCCGCGCCAGTCCCGTTCCCGCCCCGCCGCCCGATGTCGGCGGCGGTTCAATCACACTCGCCGTTCCAATCAGGTTCAGTCGATGATGTCAGCAAATCTCACACGAACATGCCTGCTCACTCTCGCCGCCGCGATCACAGCCGCAACGATGACCGCGGCTCAGGCCCAGCAACCGGCGGTGCAGCAGCCGGCCACATCAGCGGCAACGCTGCCGAACGGGGCTTCGTCGGTGAACGAGACCTTCGGCGACTGGACCGTCGATTGCCGGATCATCGAGCGGCGCAAGCAATGCTTGTTGTCGCAGGCGCAGGGCAACAAGGAAACCGGCAGGCGGGTCTACGCCATCGAGCTGAACCCTGCCGTGGGCGGCAAGGTCGATGGCACCATCCTGATGCCGTTCGGGCTCAATCTCGATGCCGGCGCGGTGCTCAAGCTCGACGACAAAGACCTCGGAAAGGGACTGCGCTTCTCGACCTGTGTGCCGCAGGGCTGCCTGTTGCCGGTGAATTTCCCGGCCGCGGCCACCGACGCCATGCGCAAGGGTACGAAACTCGTGGTCGCCTCGCTCAACCTCTCCAGCAACGAGGCCGTCACCTTCAACGTCTCGCTCAACGGCTTCGGTCCCGCGCTGGCGCGCGCAACAGAACTCGCAAAATAGCGACAGTCGAGAGAACGGGGTTTGGCGAGATCATACTCAATCAAAGGACAGGCCAGGGTTGGTGCAACGCAGTTGAGTCAAACAACCACCAAATCAGGAGATTGCCCATGCTGACGCTGGTTAAGGATGATCTCTCCGTCCAGCAGGAATCGCCACCGCCTCAACGCGATTACAACCGGCGTCGCTTCCTCTCATGGCTCCGCGATGAGGTGGCGATCCTGCGCACGCTCGGTATGGATCATCGCCGCATCGCCGCGCAGCTCGATATCGAGGAGCACGACGTGCGGGCGTTCTGCCCCAAGCCGAGCGAGAAAGCTCCGCGCCGCAACCTGCCGCGTCGCGCCGTGGAGGCGTTGCTTCATGGCCGCCACGCCTCGCTCGGCGGCCGGACCGTCGCCAAACGCAGCCGCCATCTCGTCGAGATCGCAACCGCCTACACCTGGGATGAATTGTTGTCCGAGCCGGGCGTCGGATCCGTCACCGCAAACCAGATCGTGCTCTGGCTCGAAGAACGAGACAAGACACTCAAGAGATCGGAAACGGAGTGATCGGCCGGCGCCCGCCACGAGATGCGAATGCTCGAACCGCTAGAATCGGGTGACGATATCCGACAGGGCTGGACGAGGCCGGTCCTTGCTGGGCTTGGTCGGCGTGCCGATATGAATAAAGCCCGCGAATCTTTCGTCCGACTTTAACCCGAGGCCGTCGAGCACGTCGCGATCGTAGGCGAACCAGCCAGTCAGCCAGTTCGCTCCATAGCCGAGCGCGGTGACGGCCGTAACGATATTCATGGCGCTGGCCCCTGCCGACAACACCTGCTCCCATGACGGCACACTGGGGTGTTGCTTTATGCAACTCACCACACCGATTACCAGGGGCGCTTCCATCAACTGGCGCTTTTCGATTTCGACCTCGTCCTGCGGTGCCGACGGATTTTTGCTCGCGTAGACACGGGCGATGACGTCGCCGGCGCGGGCGCGTGCGTCGCCTTCGAACACGATGAATCGCCACGGCGCGATCTTGCCGTGATCAGGCACGCGGGCGCCGATGGTGAGGATGATATCGATCTCCTCAGCCGAGGGGCAGGGCCCGCTCATGTCGCGTGGCTTGACCGAGCGGCGGGTGCGCAGGAATTCGATAATATCGGACATAAGTGCTCTCGTTGAACTTGCTGCCGCCCGCTTGGCTCGCGCAAGGGGGGACGCGATTGTGATCGATCTATTTGCGGGCGGGCGCGTGTTCCTTGGCAAAGCTTGCCGGCATGTAACTGATACGTATCTTTTTCGAAGCCCGCAGCTACTGCGGTATCTTGCGGTGTTGGATGTCCGGCGGCATGGCTTCCTCCACAAGCGCGGCAATGGCCTCACCGGTTGGCATCACCTTCTGGCCATCGCTACCGAGACGGCGGATGGAAACCGATTTGGTCTCAGCTTCCTTCTTGCCGACCACGAGCAATGCAGGAATTTTCGCCAGCGAGTGCTCGCGCACTTTGTAGTTGATCTTCGCGTTGCGCAGATCGATTTCGACACGAAGTCCCGCACGCCGCGCTGCGGCTGCGACTTCCCTGGCGTATTCATCACCATCCGAAGTAATGGTGGTGACGACTGCCTGCACGGGCGCGAGCCAAAGCGGAAAGTGGCCGGCAAAGTGCTCGATCAAGATGCCGATGAAGCGTTCGATCGATCCGCAGATCGCGCGATGCACCATCACGGGTGCCTTCTTGCCGCCATCGGCGTCAATGTAGAATGCGCCGAACCGCTCTGGCAGATTGAAGTCCACTTGCGTTGTGCCGCATTGCCAGTCGCGGCCGATGGCGTCGCGCAGCACGTATTCGAACTTCGGTCCGTAGAATGCGCCTTCGCCGGGATTGGTCTCAGTCTTGACCCGGTTGTTTGATGCGGCGATGCGCTTGAGAACATCCGCCATCACCGCTTCGGCGTGATCCCACGCCGCGTCCGAGCCCACCCGCTTCTCGGGGCGTGTCGAGAGTTTCACCGTTAGATCGCCGTCGAAACCGAAATCGGCATAGGTCGAAAGGATCAGTTCGTTGATCTTGAGGCACTCGTCGGCGAGCTGCTGCTCGGTGCAGAAGATGTGCGCGTCGTCCTGCGTGAAGCCGCGCACGCGCATCAGGCCGTGCATGGCGCCCGACGGCTCGTAGCGATGGACCACGCCGAATTCGGCGAGCCGCAGCGGCAGGTCGCGGTAGCTTTTGAGCCCGTGCTTGAAGAGTTGCACGTGGCCCGGACAGTTCATCGGCTTGATCGTGAACCAGCGCTTGTCCTCAGCCTCGTCGCCGGCCGACTGCGCCGCGAACATGTTCTCGCGATACCATTCCCAGTGGCCCGAGGTCTCCCATAGCGACTTATCGAGCATTTGCGGCGCATTGACCTCGTCGTAGTCGCCGGTGAGGCGGCGGCGCATATAGGCGATCACGGCCTGGAAAATGGTCCAGCCCTTGGCGTGCCAGAACACCACGCCCGGACCTTCTTCCTGGAAATGAAACAGGTCGAGTTCGCGGCCGAGCTTGCGATGATCGCGCTTCTCGGCTTCCTCAATCTGCTTGAGGTAGGCATCGAGGTCTTCCTGCTTAGCAAACGCCGTGCCGTAGATGCGCGTCAGCATCGGATTATTGCTGTCGCCGCGCCAGTACGCGCCTGCCACCTTCATCAGCTTGAAGGCGTTGCCGATCTTGCCGGTGGAGGTCATGTGCGGGCCGCGACAGAGGTCGAACCAGTCGCCCTGGTAGTAGATCTTGATCGGCTCGTTGCCGGGGATGGCGTCGACGAGTTCGACCTTGAAGGCCTCGCCCTTGTCGCGGAATACCTGCTTGGTCTTTTCGCGATCCCAGACGTCCTTGGTGAAAGGCTTGTCGCGCGCGATGATCTCGCGCATTTTCTTCTCGATCGCGGCAAAATCCTCGACCGAGAACGGCTCGTTGCGGAAGAAGTCGTAATAGAATCCGTTCTCGATCACGGGGCCGATGGTCACTTGCGTGCCCGGCCAAAGTGTTTGCACGGCTTCCGCCAGCACATGCGCGGCGTCATGGCGAATTAATTCCAGCGCGCGAGGGTCGTCGCGGCTGATGAATTCGATCTTTGCATCCTGTTCGATCGGATCGGCAAGATCGCTGACGACGCCGTCGAGCGCCATTGCAACCGTTCGCTTCGCCAGCGATGGCGAGATTCCCTTGGCGATTTCCAGGCCGGTGATGTTTCTCGGAAACTCACGTTCTGCACCGTCGGGGAAGGTGAGAACGACGTTGTCGGTGGGCGAGGCGGGCTTCAAGTTGGCGAGGCCATACCGGAATCCCGACGAGGGGTCTTGTTTGTCGGACATCAGTCTCTCCTGTGGCTCACTCCTGCGAACGAGCGCAGGTAAGCGGGATGCTGCGGTATAGCAGCCGATTTGCGGCATGCAACCGGTGAAAGTCACCGCCGCCAAATCCCGAGGCGAAAGCCGCCTTTGTCCTTTTACCGTTGATCAGTGCGCCCGATCATGAGCCGGAGGGTGGTTGCCCGCCTCGTCCATCCGCAGCAGCCCCTCAAACCGGGCAAACATTGCAAGCCGGTCGGCCGGAACCGTTTGCTCGGCTTTCGCGAGCGCTTGGGCGAGTGCGTTTGCGACATCAGGGGCAATGCCGGCATGCCGCAAGGCCTCGGCGCTCCTGATTTCGTCTCTCGCGCAGAGGACTATGGTCCAGCGTCCGTGCTTGTTACGGAGGAGCGCCCGCCCGCCGGTCTCGCCCTGCGTCCAGCCCGCAATCGCATAGCCTGCCAGGGCGACCACAGGCGCGACATCCAGCTTTGCTTCCGGCTTGTCGAAGGTCGAATGGAGCAGATCGCGCACAGCGTCCTCGTCAGGCCCCGCGATCGCCGATCCGGCGAGGCCCCAGAGTACGATGAGTGCGGCAAGTAGTTTCGTCAGCACCGAAATCTCCTTATACATCCGCTTCATAATACAACAATCTCCGGAGCGCCTTGCGTTGACCAACACCATCTACGGCATCAAGAACTGCGACACCATGAAGAAGGCGCGCGCGTGGCTCGACGATCATGGCATCGGCTACAACTTTCATGACTACAAGACGGCTGGCATCGATGACGCCCGGCTCAAAAGATGGGTCGCAAAGCTCGGCTGGGAAACATTGCTCAACCGCGCCGGCACCACGTTTCGCAAATTGCCGGATGTGGAGAAGGCGGGATTGACGGAAGCCCGCGCATTGGCACTCATGATTGAACAGCCTTCGATGATCAAACGACCTGTGCTGGAGGCCGGTGGCAAGCTGCTCGTCGGCTTCAAGCCAGAGCTCTATGAAAAAGAGCTTCGACCGTCGAAGGCGAAGTGAAAGCGCTGCTTCGCTAATTTCTTTACGTCGCCGGCGTGAACGGGTCACGGTGATCCAGTCGCGATTTTCGTCGTCTGCGCGATGGTCCGCCGCAGCGGTGGTCAGCGAAATTGCTCATGATTTCAAGCAATCGTTGTGAATCCATCATCCGGGCAGGAGGCCCATAAACCGGTGGATGATCCCGGCGGTTGCGATGCCGATTGCCCACCTTTGCCGGAAATGGTTTATGACATCCCTGCGATCCGGACTGGCGGCCCGGTTCTTGTCTGCAAAGTGGATGTTGCGATGCTGCGTTTGTTCCGGTCCTTTCTGCCGAAAGAGGAGCGCTTTTTCGATTTATTTGCCCGTCATTCGCAGACAGTTGTGCATGGGGCAGCTGCGCTTCAGGGAATGCTGAAGGGTGGTGAAGAAACGCCGGTTTTTTGCCAGCGGGTCAGCCAGCTTGAAAACGATGCGGACGGCATCACGCGCGAGGTGCTGACGGCGGTTCGGCGCACCTTCATCACGCCATTCGATCGCGTCGACATTAAAAACCTGATCACTTCGATGGATGACGCCATCGACCAGATGCAGCAGACGGCGAAGGCCGTGGTGCTGTTCGAGGTGCTCAGCTTTGAGCCGCCGATGCGTGAGATAGGTACGCTGATCGTGGAATGTGCCAATCTGGTCCATCGGGCGCTGCCGTTGCTGGAGTCGATCAGCAACAACGTCGCGATGCTGATGGCAATCACCGAGGAACTGGGCAAGCTGGAAGGCCGTGTCGATGATCTGCACGATATCGGCCTGAAGGAGCTTTTCTTGAAGCACCGCAACGCCAATGCCATGGACTTCATTGTCGGTGTCGAGATCTACGATCACTTGGAGAAGGTCGCGGACCGCTTCGATGACGTAGCCAACGAGATCAGCAGCATCGTCATCGAGCAGGTATAGGGCAGGGCCGCACCGTGGACGCCATTGGTCTTCCGGTCCTTGTCGGCCTGATCGCCGTCGCGCTGCTGTTCGATTTCCTGAACGGACTGCACGACGCCGCGAATTCGATCGCGACCATCGTCTCCACCCGAGTGCTGCGACCGCAATACGCGGTGGTCTGGGCGGCGTTCTTCAACTTTGTCGCCTTCATGGTATTCGGTCTGCATGTCGCAAATACCATCGGCACCGGAATCATAGATCCGAATGTGATTGACGCGCAGGTGATCTTCGCTGCGCTGGTTGGCGCCATTGTCTGGAACGTGGTCACCTGGGGACTCGGGATTCCGTCAAGCAGCTCGCACGCCCTGATCGGTGGTCTGGTTGGTGGAGGCATCGCCAAAGCCGGTCTTTCGGCGGCGGTCTGGAGCGGTCTGTCGAAGACGTTACTTGCGATCGTATTATCGCCGCTGGTTGGTTTTCTGCTTGCGCTGGTGCTGGTCGCCATCGTCTCATGGCTATCGGTGCGCTCGACGCCTTTCGCGGTCGATCGCGCATTCCGCATTTTTCAGTTTTTTTCGGCTTCGCTTTATTCGTTGGGCCATGGTGGGAATGACGCGCAGAAGACCATGGGCATCATTGCCGTGCTGCTGTTTTCGCAAGGTTATCTCGGCAGCGAATTCAGCGTACCGTTCTGGGTGGTGCTGTCCTGTCAGGCTGCAATGGCGCTGGGAACCCTAATGGGCGGCTGGCGGATCGTGCGGACGATGGGTCTTCGTATCACCAAGCTGACGCCGATGCAGGGCTTCTGCGCGGAGACCGGCGGCGCGGCCACATTATTCATGGCGACGTTTCTCGGCGTCCCGGTATCGACGACCCACACCATCACCGGCTCCATCGTGGGCGTCGGCGCGGCGCGGCGGTTGTCCGCGGTACGCTGGAACGTCGCCAGTTCCATCGTCTATGCGTGGGTCATCACAATTCCTGCATCGGCAATCGTCGCCGCGCTGGCCTATTGGGTCGTGGCGTTCGTCAAGTAACAAGCTTTAGCCCGGCGATTCCGGCGACGATGAGGCCGATGCAGGCGAGCCGCGCCATCGTCGCCGGATCACCGAATAGCACGATGCCGAGAATTGCGGTTCCGACCGCGCCGATGCCGGTCCAGACCGCGTAGGCGGTACCGATCGGAAGCGTTTTGAGCGCCAGTCCGAGCAACGCCATGCTGATCGCCATAGCCGTCAATGTCAGCACCGACGGCATTAGCCGCGTGAATCCTTCAGTGTATTTAAGGCCGATCGCCCAGCCAACTTCCATCAATCCGGCGGCGAGCAACAAAAACCAGGCCATAAGGCCCTCCCAAATCATGAGGCAGGGCCGTCCCCGCAGTGGTCGTGTGAGATGGAAGGTCGTCCTTCCCCAGCCTTGATATGGGGCAGGCGGGAGCGCCCGGCAAGCTCCCGGCGGCGCTTGAGGTACGGGATGGAAACCCCTTGATCCGGCCGATTTTCCCTGCCACACGCTCGCTGATGTCCGACCTCGCTTTGCAGACTGACACGTCTCCGCGCTCGCCATTGGCGGCCGAAGTCGCGCGCCGGCGCACTTTCGCGATCATCTCGCATCCGGATGCCGGCAAGACGACGCTGACGGAAAAGCTTCTACTGTTCGGCGGCGCCATCAATCTTGCCGGGCAGGTGAAAGCAAAAGGGGAGCGACGCAATACCCGTTCCGACTGGATGAAAATCGAGCGTGACCGTGGAATCTCGGTGGTCACTTCCGTGATGACGTTCGAGTTCGATGGCCGGGTATTTAACCTGCTGGACACGCCTGGCCACGAGGACTTTTCCGAGGACACCTACCGCACCCTGACCGCGGTGGATTCGGCCGTCATGGTGATCGACGCGGCAAAGGGCATCGAGGCGCGCACCCGAAAGCTGTTCGAGGTCTGCCGTCTGCGTGATATCCCGATCATCACCTTCATCAACAAGATGGATCGGGAGAGCCGCGATACCTTCGAGTTGCTGGACGAGATTGAGAAGACTTTGGCGCTCGATACCACTCCGATGACATGGCCGGTCGGACGCGGCCGCGATTTTCTCGGTACCTACGATATTGCGACCGGCGGCATCCGCCTGCTCGAGGGCAGCGGCGCCAAGACCGGCGCGGCCGAACGGATCGACATCGCAGATCTCGCGGCGCGCAACGCCAATCTGAATGTCGATGAGGTCAGGGAGGAACTGGCGCTGGTAACCGAAGCCTGCAAGCCGTTCGAGCTTGAGGCATTTCGCGAGGGGCACCTAACCCCGGTGTATTTTGGCTCGGCGCTGCGCAATTTCGGCGTCGGTGATCTTCTGGAAGGACTCGGAAAGTTCGCGCCTCCTCCGCGCGCGCAGGAGTCCAATCTGCGCAAGGTCGAGGCCGATGAGCCGCGCATGACCGCCTTCGTATTCAAGATTCAAGCGAACATGGATCCCAATCATCGCGACCGCATCGCCTTTGCGCGTCTATGTTCCGGCAAGCTCACGCGCGGCATGAAGGCGAAGCTGGTGCGCACCGGCAAGCCGATGCCGCTGTCGTCGCCGCAGTTCTTCTTTGCGCAGGATCGCGCCATTGCGGATGAGGCTTTCGCCGGCGACGTGGTCGGCATTCCCAATCATGGTACGTTGCGGATCGGCGATACCCTGACCGAAGGTGAGGATGTCACCTTTGTAGGTGTGCCGTCGTTCGCGCCGGAAATCGTGCGGCGAGTGAGGCTAACCGATGCGATGAAGGCGAAAAAGCTGAAGGAGGCACTGCAGCAGATGTCGGAGGAGGGCGTGGTGCAGGTTTTCCGCCCGCGCGACGGCGCGCCTGCTCTCGTCGGCGTTGTCGGGATGTTGCAGCTGGATGTGCTGAAAGCTCGGCTCGATGCCGAATATTCGCTGCCGGTGGATTTCGAAATCTGCGAATTTCAGCTTGCGCGCTGGATTTCATCCGACGACCGCAAGAAGCTCGATGCCTTCATCGCCGCCAACGGCTCCGGCGTCGCTGACGACGTCGATGGCGACCCGGTATTTCTGGCTAAGAACGAATTCTATCTTGGCTACACACGAGATCGCGCCGAAGGTATCGTCTTTTCAAGCGTCAAGGACGTGAAGAAGTCGGCATAATCCCGCAACGAAAAACGGCCGGTGTCTGGACCGGCCGTTTCCCGAAAAACGCGTACTAGTGGAGTGAGTTTGACATTCGATAACCACTTTTGCAGCAAACCCGGCAAGCGAATGTCAAATTCAAGGTCCCACTAGAGCCACTAGCGCATCGAGCCGCCCGTGCGGGCGCTGCCGTTGATGTTCGCAGGCGGCGTATCTGCCGAGCCGGAGGCGCCAGCATCGACCCCGCTGCGCCCTGGCGCCGCGCCGACCGTACCCTTCGCCGATCCTTTCGGATGAACCTTCTGGGTATGTGCGGATCCGGACGCTCCTGCGCTGCCACGGATGCTGTCGTTCTGCTGTGCTTGACCCTGGGGTGAGAGCTGCTGGGCCTGGGCACCGGCAACTCCAAAGGCTGTGATAGCGGCGGCGGCGGCGACGAGAAGTCTGACGTTCATTGAAAGCTCCATCTGGTTTGGTGGAGCGGTGATCGTGCGCTGGCGTTCTTCGTTTTTTTTGGGTGATTGCTAGGTGTTGTTGCGACGAAAACGTGTTTGCCTCTGTTATTGCGCCGTGTTGCCTGAAACTCCTCGAAAATGTTAATCGAGACCAGCTCATAGGAGGATACGATGGGACTACTCGTGATGATTGCTGGCCTTGTTGTGTTCCTCGGGGTGCATCTCGCGGCAACTAAGCGCGATTTTCGTGCACGGTTAATCTCGTCCTATGGTGAAGGACCATACAAGGTGGGATTTTCGCTGATTTCCGCGGTTGGTGTCGCGCTGATTGTGTGGGGATTCCTGGACTACCGCGCCACCGGCTTGATCGACGTCTGGCATCCGCCGCGCGTGATGAAGCACATCGCGGAAGCGCTGATTTTGCCCGCCATCATTCTTATGGTCGCGTCCTATATCCGCGGCCGCATCTACGCGAAGCTGAAGCATCCGTTGTTGGTAGGGGTGAAGCTGTGGGCGACGGCGCATCTGCTCGCCAACGGAGATCTCGGCTCGATCATTTTGTTCGGATCGATTCTTGCTTGGGCGGTTATCGATCGCATTTCGCTCAAACGCCGCTCTGATCCAAGCGGCCTACCGATTCCAGTCGGCGGGGTTCGCAACGACGTGATTGCGGTTATCGTTGGCCTCGTCCTTTATCTTGCACTCGGCGCTCTCTTCCATCCGTACGTTGTCGGCGTTCCCGTCTTCGGAGCCTGAGATGTCGATTCAGTCGACCATCAGTCGCAGGACAGCACCCGACATTCGCGCTCGCAAGAACAGCGATCCAATCGTGATGCTGACCTCGTATCATGCTCATACAGCAGCGCTGGTCGACCGCTATTGCGATGTCATCTTGGTCGGCGACAGTCTGGGTAACGTGATGCACGGTTTCGAGACCACCGTGCCGGTCACGCTCGACATGATGATCCTGCAGGGCCGCGCGGTGATGCGCGGGTCACAACATGCATTGGTCGTGGTGGACATGCCGTTCGGCTCGTATGAGGCCTCGAAGGAGCAGGCGTTTCATTCCGCCGCGCGCCTTCTCAAGGAGACGCTTTGCGGCGCGGTGAAGCTCGAAGGCGGCGTGAAGATGGCGGAGACCATTGCATTTCTTTCCGAGCGCGGAATTCCCGTCATGGGGCATGTCGGCCTGACACCGCAATCGATCAACACGCTCGGCTCATTTCGTGCGCAGGGACGCGAGGAAGGAACTTGGCAGCCGATCGAGGACGATGCGCGTGCCGTGGCGGAGGCGGGCGCGTTCTCGATGGTGATCGAAGCGGTTGCGGAGCCGTTGGCGCGCAAGATCACGGAAACGGTGGCGATCCCGACGATCGGCATCGGTGCCAGTCCCGCCTGCGACGGCCAGGTGCTGGTGTTGGAGGACATGCTCGGCTTGTCGCCGCGAGCGCCGAAATTTGTCCGGCGCTATGGCGAACTCGGCCCCATGATCGAGGCCGCGATCGAAGGTTATGCACGCGACGTGCGTAGCCGCGCCTTTCCCGGTCCCGAGCACGTTTATGCGATGAAGCCGAAGAGCTAGATCGCCATGGCCGGTTCGAACTCCTCATCAAGTTTATGATCGCTTGACTAGAATTTTCTTGTTGTATCAACCATTGCGAGAACACGCTATCCGTGCGAAGTAACGTCCACGCTCGCTTGCGGTGTGTCAACAACAACATGGCAGCCCTAAATGGCTGTGCGCTCGGAGCACAGATGCGAACTCTTATTCTGGCCCTCGTCCTCCTGAATTTTCCTCTCGCCACCTCATCCTTTGCCGACGAGTCTGGTCCGGTATTCGTTGACCAAGGCTCAGCTTGGGATATGCCCAGCCGCACCGATTTCTACACGCGCGATCAAGGTTCGCGCCTCATTCCATTGGCGTGGCTCAAGGCACTCAAGCAAGCTGACGGGGCTCCCTTTCTTTCCGGCGGGCTGACACGATACGGATATTTGCCGGCGCTCGATGCTTCGCAGGAGCTTCCTGTCGGTTTTTATGCATCAGGCCCGACGGGCGCGAAGGTTGTCGGGATGACGTGCTCCGCCTGTCACACCCGCCAGATCAAGGTCGCAGAACGGCAGTATCGTATCGATGGCGGGCTGGCGCTCGTCGATTTCCAAACGTTCTTAAGCGATCTCGATAAGGCGATGGCGCGGGCAACGTCCGACGATGCCGCGTTCAATGCATTTGCAGCGTCTGTCCTTCAGACGGCCAAGCCCGATAGCAATAAAGTCGCCGCGCTGCGGAGCGACGTCGATGCATGGTACGTGCGATACCACACCATCATTGATCGATCTCTTCCGAACACCGCCTGGGGATTGGGGCGCCTCGATGCAGTCGGCATGATCTTCAATCGCGTGACGGGGTTGGGCATCGGCCCGGAGCCGACATTTTTGATCCCCGAAAACATTCACAGAGCCGATGCGCCGGTACGCTATCCTTTTCTCTGGAACGCGCCAAAACAGGACAAGACGCAGTGGCCGGGATTCGCCGACAACGGGAGCGATATCCTCGGGCTGGCTCGGAATGTTGGCGAAGTGATGGGCGTGTTCGGCAACTTCCAGCCGACGCACGATGGCCTGTTTATCGACTTCCTGAACAATAATTCGGTGAATTTTGACGGGCTGCAAAAGCTTGAGGATCTGGCAAAGAAAATCGGGCCGCCGAAATGGCCATGGTCCGTCGACGCCGCGCTGGCGGCCAAGGGCAAAACGATCTTTGAACGGTCGGCGGCTGATGGCGGCTGCCAGGAATGCCATGGCCAAAAAGCCGGCACGGAGCGTTTTCCATTTCAGCAGACCTGGGCGACGCCAATTCAGAACGTCGGGACGGACACGCGTGAATACGATATCCTGGGATGGACGGCCAAATCGGGAGTCCTGAAAGGTGCTTACATTCCGTTCGCGACCAAGCCTCTGAAAGAAACCGACCTCGCATTCAACATCCTTTCGACCTCGGTGATAGGCACGATCGGAGAGCACGTCCTGAGCTTTTCGAAAGGCACCTCACCACGAGCCCTTGGTGTTTCTGCCAAGCCCGAGGTCGCGCAGGGCGCGTCCGAGCCTGTCGATGCCACTCGACTCCCAACCGTCTTGCAGGACTTGCCGGGTGCATTCAGGTTTCCCGACGCCGCTGCAACTCCTGAAACCCGTCTTCGACTCGACATGGATGCTGGAAGCTCAAGCTCGAAAACGGACGCTGCAGCCCCAACGCCTCCGAAGGGCGCCTATGAATCGCGGGTTCTCTACGGCATATGGGCGGCCGCTCCGTACCTGCACAATGGCTCGGTCGCGAGTCTTGCCGAGTTGCTCAAGCCTGCAAGCCAACGGCAGCAGCGTTTTGCGATCGGTCCCGACTATGACGTGAATAACATTGGCATTGCTTTAAATCAGGCCCAGGCCGGCAATGTTCGCGAAACAACCGGTTGCGACGATCTGAACTCAGGCAACAGCCGTTGCGGTCACGAATTTGGGACGAGCCTGCCGGATGCTGACAAGAAAGCTCTTCTCGAATATCTGAAAACGCTTTGACGGCTGGCCTGCTTCGCCAAGCGTATTTCGTAACACCGTTCCGGCCTTACGCGACGTCAACCTGTTGTTCATCGAACAGCGTGGATGAAGACAAGTGAAGCTGGGACGGTGTTGTCAGCATGAAAAGTACGGCTTGGCATCGCGTTCTTCGTGACACAGGAACTCCGGCAGTCGAGCCTCACCGTAGCGTCATGTCCTCGGGCTTGACCCGAGGATGGAATCCGGTTCGCGTGAAGAAAACGCTTTAGCCGATCGGACTCGCTTTTGCCTTGTCGGTGCCATATCGCTACGATATCGCGGTCGCTATTGGTGGGGGCGCGCGCGGCGCGGCGCTGTGGTTTGGGGAAGCGGGGATAGCAGTAAGTGACTGAGATATTTAGTGAAATTGATGATGAGCTGCGTCGCGAACAGGTCCAGAGAATTTGGAGCCGCTATTCGGCGCTAATCATTGCCGCCATCATTCTCGTGATTGCCGCTGTCGGCGGTTGGCGTGGATACCAATATCTCCAGACCCAGAAGGCCGCCGAGGCCAGTTCGACCTTTGAAGCGGCGGCTGCGCTGGCCGATCAAAACAAGCATGCCGAAGCGGAAGCGGCTTTCACCAAACTGGCGGAGACCGCACCGCCCGGATATCGTAATCTGTCGCGGCTTCGCGCCGCTGCTGAAGCCGCCAAGCATGACGTCAATGCAGCGGTGAAACTTTATGATGCGATTGCCGCCGACAGCGGGTTCAGCAGCGCCGAGCGTGATCTTGCGCGGGTGCGCGCCGCCGGATTGCTGGTGGACACCGAAACCTACAACAACATGCTGCAGCGGCTCGAGCCGACGACTGCGCCCGAGGCGACCTTTCGCCATACCGCGCGCGAGCTTTTGGCGTTATCCGCCTGGCGTAACGACGACACCACGGCTGCACGGAAGTGGCTCGACATGATCAGCGAGGACGGCCAGACGCCGTCCAGCCTGCGCAACCGCGCCGAAGCCCTGCAAGCTTTGCTGCCGCCGGTTGCGAAGAGCTGAGCAGGTTTGTCGAACTCAAGCTTGAACGAGAACCGTCGATGCGCCGCTCGCAACGCCTATTGACTTTCGCTGTTCTGATTTCGCTGTGCGGCGTGCTGGCTGGTTGCGGTAGTGGCGGCCTGAACAATTGGGATCCGTCCGATTTGCTCGGCTTCCTCGATACGAAGAAGAAGATGCAGGGTAACCGCCAGCCGGTTTTCCCGGGTGGCGTTCCGGGCATCGAGCAAGGCGTGCCGAAGGATCTTTACAAGAGCGACGGCGAGCTTCAGCAAGCTCAGCCTGCCACGGCACCGGCGCCGGAATCGGGGCGGGCGCGACAACAGGGCGCAGCAAACGGCTCGTCCGGTGGCGCCGAGGCCGCCGCCGCTGATGCCGGCACTGCCGCCGCCGCGCCCAGCAAGCCCAAGCGTCTCGTTCATCGGCGGGCCACGTCCCTGCCAAAAGAAGAGTCCCCGTCGGCGCAGCAGGCTGCACCGCCGCCGCCTGCCGCACAACAGACCGAGCCGGCAGCGTCGCCATTCCCGGCACCGATGCCCAGCGGCAGCTTCTCGCGCTGACAGCGGTATCGGCGCTGCTGAAACACTGGTATTGAGACGCCGCCCGGAACGGGCGCGGAGCGTCGATGTCCTTCACCATTGCCATCATAGGCCGACCCAATGTCGGCAAGTCGACCCTGTTCAATCGTCTGGTCGGGCAGAAGCTGGCGCTGGTTGATGACGAGCCAGGCGTCACACGTGATCGCCGCGAAGGACAGGCTCGGCTCGGCGACCTCGATTTCACGGTGATCGACACCGCTGGTCTCGATGAAGGTCCGCGCGGCTCGCTGACGGCGCGAATGCAGCAGCAGACCGAAGCTGCGATTGCAGCCGCCGATGCCCTGATGTTCGTATTCGATGCGCGTGCGGGCCTCACGCCGACCGATCGTTCGTTCGCCGATTTCGCGCGCCGCGCCAACAAGCCGGTTGTGCTCGTCGCCAACAAGAGCGAGGGCAGGCACGGGGACGCCGGGGCTCTGGAATCCTATGCGCTGGGCCTTGGCGATCCGATCGGGGTGTCCGCCGAGCACGGCGAGGGCATGAGCGATTTGTATGACGCATTGCGTGCCGTGATGCCGGAGCCAGCCGAAGAAGCCGAGGAATTCGACGATGACGACATCATCGAGTCCGACGATATCTCGCAGCGGCCGATCCGCGTGGCGATTGTCGGGCGCCCCAATGCCGGCAAATCGACACTGATCAATTATCTGCTTGGGGAAGAGCGGCTGCTGACCAGTTCCGAAGCCGGCACCACGCGGGATTCCATTTCGGTCGAGCTCGACTGGAAGGGACGCGATTTTCGCATCTTCGACACCGCCGGGCTACGGCGCAGGTCGCGGATCGAGGAGAAGCTCGAGAAACTGTCGGTGGCGGATACGTTGCGCGCCGTCAGGTTCGCCGAAGTCGTCGTGCTGATGATGGATGTGCAGAACAAATTCGAGGAGCAGGACCTCCGCATCGCCGACCTGATCGAACGTGAAGGCCGCGCTCTGGTGATTGCCGTCAACAAATGGGATCTGATGGATCGGGGATCCGGCCGGATCGCGTCGCTGCGTACCGATGCAGATCACTGGCTACCGCAGGTCAAGGGTGCGCCGATTGTCGCGGTCTCCGGCCTGACGGGCGACGGGATCGACGGCCTAATGACGGCGATCCAAAGCGCCTACGCCGTCTGGAATCGTCGTGTGCCGACCGCGGCGCTCAATCTCTGGTTCGAGCAGGCGGTCGATGCCAACCCGCCGCCAGCTGTTTCGGGTCGGCGATTGAAACTCAACTATGTAACCCAGGCCAAGGCGCGGCCGCCGAGTTTCATTGTGTTCTGTTCGCGGGCGGACGCGGTTCCGGAATCCTATCTGCGCTATCTCGTCAACAGCCTGCGCGGCTTTTTCGATCTCCCCGGCACGCCGATCCGCGTCACGCTTCGCGAAAAAGCTAATCCGTTCGCGCATAAGCGCAAGCGCAAGTCATAGCGCGCACCGCTAATCGATTTGTCGATCAGAATTGCCAGAAGCAGGACGCCGTCACCGGCTGCAAGGAGGCTGTGCGCGCTGCAGAAGATGCGCTCTGTAATTCTCCAACAAGTCGGCGGCCAATCCGGCCGGAGTTCGGCAGTCGCCGTCGGCCTTTTCGTCGGACGGTGAGTTCTTGAGGGTAAAAGCGCGTATCACGCGCTCGACAACGGCTTGCATCGACAGCTCCTGACCCGCCCGACACCATCCATCGCGTATTTCCAGTCATTTGTGAGGCGGCCGTCCCAAATGGTTCAATACCCCGGCGCTAGCGGAACGCGACCGATGACGGCCAATCGCCGGCGCGCCTATAGCGTTTTCGAGCGAAGTGGAAACCGGTTCGCGGGAAGAAACGCGTTAAATCAAAATCATGGAGCTCCGCTTCTGATTCCCATCCGAAGCGGAACGGCTCTAGGCCGGCGGCGAGCCGAAGCTCATAACCTCGCGGCTGGCGTAGTCGTATAGTTTTCCGGTCTCGCTCCAGGAGGGAAGGCACATCGGTATAATGAGATCCGCAACCTGTTCCGGCGTGTCCAGCGTCATGGGATCCTCGCCGGGGAACACTGTGGCGCGCATCCGGGTCCGGATCGGTCCCGGATCGAACAGGTTGACGCGGAGCGGAGTCGAGGCGGTCTCGTTTGCCCAGCATCGCGCCAGCGTGTCCAGCGCCGCCTTCGAGGCTGCATAGGGGCCGCGATAAGCGTTGGCCTCGCCAGCAGCGCTGGCGGTAACGAATACCGCGCGTCCGGCATCCGATTGCTGCAGCAACGGTTCCATGCAGCGGATCAATTGAAAATTCGCGGTGACGTTGATCGCCATCACGTCCTGCCATGGCTTCATCTCGATGTGGCCAAGCGGGGAGGATGGACCGGCGATGCCCGCGTTGCCGATGAGGATATCGAGTTTGCCGTGACGCTCGTTCAGGGCCGCGCCGAGCCGTGCGATTCCATCGAAGTCGGTGAGATTGAGCGGCACCAGCGTCGCGTTGCCGCCGTCCTTGCGGATGTCGTCGTCGAGTTCTTCGAGCCCGCCTTGCGTGCGCGCAACTGCGATGACATGCGCGCCGGCTTTGGCAAGCGCGCGTGCGGTGGCGTAGCCGATGCCGCGCGAGGCGCCGCTGACAAGCGCTATGCGGGAGGCGAGCGGTTGTGTCATGACTGGGGTGCTTCGTGCTAGGGGGGGGACGAGGACGGAGGTTCTGTGCCTTATGCCCGAATTATCTGGCGAGGCCAAAGGCGAATGGAGGCCGATGGTGCCCAGTGACCTGCCGCAGGTACTGGCAGTTGCAAAAGAGGTTCATCCAGCGTTTCCAGAGGATGCGGAAGTGTTCGCCGAGCGGCTCTGCCTTTACACGGCTGGCTGCCTGGTCTTCCACGCCGGCAGGACTATCGCCGGCTATGTCATCAGCCATCCGTGGCGGGCCAAGGATCCGCCGGCGTTGAATTCATACCTCGGCGAGTTGCCCAGGCGACCTGAAACTTACTATATTCACGACCTTGCATTGCTGTCCGGGTTGCGTGGGACCGGCGCGGCGTCATTGGCGGTGTCGCAGGTGCTCGTGCGAGCGGGTAAGGAAAGACTCGCCACCGTTTCGCTGGTGGCAGTCAATGACTCCGCGGGATTTTGGGTGCGACATGGCTTCCGCGCGATCCCGCTCGACGAGATCGGTGACGTCACACTGATGCGGAAGCTGCATGGTTACAGCAAAGCGGCGTCGTTCATGGTTCGGCAGTTTTGACTGCGGTCGCTTGTGGGGCGTGTCCGGTCAGCTCGCTTCCGCGAGCAGCGACAACTGATGGGGTTGCGGTTCGACGTCAGTATGGTCGGTAAGATTGGTCGGATAGGCGCCAGTAAAGCAATGATCGGAATATTTCGGGTTCGCCGGATCACGTCCGGGTTCTCCCATGGCGCGGTACATGCCGTCGATGGAGAGGAAGGCAAGCGAATCCGCGCCGATCATGTCACGCATCTGCTCGAGGCTGTGGGTCGCGGCCAATAGTCCGCTCCGGTCGGGCAGGTCGATGCCGTAGTAATCGGGATGGATGATCGGCGGCGAAGCCAGGCGGAAGTGCACCTCCGTGGCCCCGGCATCGCGCATCATGCGAACGATCTTTCTTGAAGTCGTGCCGCGCACCAGCGAGTCGTCGATCAGGATGATGCGTTTGCCGGCGATCGCGGCGCGGTTGGCGGAATGCTTCATCCGGACGCCAAGTTCGCGGACGCTTTGGGCCGGCTGGATGAACGTGCGCCCGACATAATGGTTTCTGATGATCCCGAGTTCGTACGGCACCCCGGAAAACTGGCTGTAGCCAAGGGCGGCAGGCACGCCGGAATCGGGCACCGGTACCACGACATCGACCTCGGCGTGACTCTCACGGGCCAGTTGTGCGCCGAACGCCTTGCGAACTTCGTAGACCGAACGGCCTTCGACGATCGAATCTGGCCGTGAAAAATAGATGTATTCGAAGATGCACGGCCTTGGCGGCATCGGTGGAAAGGGCTTGTGAATTTCAGTCTGGATGGTGCCATCGACACGATGGAACACGATGACTTCGCCGGGTTCGATGTCACGGACATACTTTGCGCCGATGATATCGAGCGCACAGGTTTCCGAGGTAAGGATCGGACAACCGTCGAGTTCGCCGAGCACGAGCGGGCGGATGCCCCGCGGATCACGCGTTCCGACCAGCTTCTTGTTAGTCAGCGACACCAGCGCATAGGCGCCCTCGAGAGCCCGAAGCGCTTCGATATAGCGCTCGATGAAGCGGCCGCGCCTTGACTGTGCGACCAGATGAAGGATGGCCTCGGTGTCGGTGGTCGATTGCATCAACGCGCCGCGGCCTACCAATTCGCGACGTAGCGTCAGTCCGTTAGTGAGGTTACCGTTGTGCGCAACGGCGAAGCCGCCTGCGTTGAGTTCGGCGAACAGCGGTTGCACATTCCGCAGGATGGTGCCCCCGGTGGTGGAGTAGCGGGTGTGGCCGACAGCGGCGCTGCCGGGGAGACGTTCGATTACCTCGCGGCGGGAGAAGGCGTCACCGACAAGTCCGAGCCGGCGTTCAGAGTGAAAGCGATGGCCATCGAAGGTCACGATGCCGGCCGCTTCCTGGCCGCGATGCTGGAGTGCGTGAAGGCCAAGCGCAGTGATCGCTGCGGCTTCTGGATGGCCGAAGATGCCGAACACGCCGCATTCCTCACGGAGCATGTCGCCGTCAAGATCGAAATCAGATTCGGAATCGTGCGAGGACGCGTCGCTGGAAAGGCTCTGCTGACAGTCCATTGCGCCTCACTATTCGGTCGGACCTGAATAAGTCGTGAACGTCAAGTCCGCGTTCTAACTACTGTTCCGCCGGTTTGCCGTCGATCAGCTTTTGCAGGCCGTCTCGGGCAGGTTTGGAATAGCCCTCGGAACCCGGTGACGTAGGTTCCGCATCCGGCTGCTCCTCTTCGGGCTTATTCTTCTTGAGCTTGTTTAAAATGGTGTTCTCGGGATCGTCCGGCAAGAGCGACTGTAGCCAGACGCCAGTGGAGTTGAGCACCGTGAGCGATTTTGCCGCCGTGACCCAATCGGGCCGCTGCTTGTCCGGAACCAGCCAGGTGAAAAACAGGAAGGCAACCACGACGATCAGCAGACCCCGCGCCAGTCCGAACAGGAAACCAAGGGTACGGTCGAGTGCGCCGATCCTGGAATCGAGGACCATGTCGGAAATGCGTGTCGTGATGAGGGAAATCACGATCAAGGTGCCGATGAAAACGCCACCGATGACGGCGGCAGCCGCGATCGTATCGTTGTTAATATAATTCTTGGCGAACGGCAGGAGCTTCTGGAACGAGTAAAGGGTGGCCAGCGCGGCTATGCCCCACGAGGCAATCGACAGAATTTCGCGCATGAAGCCGCGGATCATCGCCAGCAGCCCCGAAATCAGCATTACGGCTAGCAGAACGAGGTCGAGGATGGTTATCGGCATCGGCTGGTCAGGTCCGCTCGTAAAATCTCAAACCACGAATCGTTGCTTATTGCTGGTCTCGCAG
Organism: Nitrobacter vulgaris; assembly: GCF_031453995.1. Classification (NCBI taxonomy): domain Bacteria; kingdom Pseudomonadati; phylum Pseudomonadota; class Alphaproteobacteria; order Hyphomicrobiales; family Nitrobacteraceae; genus Nitrobacter; species Nitrobacter vulgaris. The sequence continues at coordinate 40,912 of NZ_JAVDPZ010000023.1, forward strand.
ATGATCATACAGCGCGTCCAGCAGGGACATTTTCGCACAACACTATCATTGGCCTTGCGGCCGCCGAATGTATAGCGGCGGGCGGTCGCAAGGTCACGCCGCTTTAGCCGTCCTGACGACGGAATCGGGCAGGTGTGGCATTTTTCTCCGGCTCGGTGGCCTTGCCAGAGCGGCTTTGTCCGCGCGCTGCGATATCCGCCACCAGCGTCGTCAATCCGGCGACGGTATTGAGCGACAGGCCAGCATCGCCGCCGACGTCTCCACGGGCCGATTCCGGCAGCACGGCACGTCCGAATCCGAGCTTGGCGGCTTCTTTCAGCCGTGCCGAGGTTTGGGCCACCGGTCTGACCGCGCCAGATAGCGAAATCTCGCCGAAATAGACCGCGTCGGTCGGGAGTTGGGCGTTTGTCAGTGAAGACACGAGCGCCGCAGCCGCGGCAAGATCGGCGGCTGGCTCGTTGATTCGCAGACCACCCGCCACATTGAAATAAACGTCGTGACCCGAGAGCTTGACCCCGCAGTGAGCTTCGAGAACCGCCAGCACCATGGACAACCGGCTCGAATCCCAACCGACGACGGCGCGCCGCGGTGTGCCGAGCGAGGTCGGAGCCACCAATGCCTGTAGTTCCACCAGCACCGGCCTGGTGCCCTCGATGCCCGCGAAGACCGCCGTGCCCGGACTACCGAGATCACGTTCCGACAGGAACAGTTCGGACGGATTGGAGACTTCGCGCAAGCCGAGTCCTGTCATCTCGAAGACGCCGATCTCGTCGGTAGGGCCGAACCGGTTCTTCACCGCTCGCAGAATACGGAATTGTTGAGAGCCTTCACCTTCGAACGACAGCACGGCGTCGACCATGTGCTCGACCACGCGGGGGCCAGCGATCTGGCCGTCCTTGGTGACGTGGCCCACCAGAATCAGCGCCGCCCCGGACTTTTTTGCGAAACGAATGAGGGCCTGCGCCGAAGCGCGCACCTGGGTTACGGTTCCCGGCGCGGATTCCACCGTGTCGGTCCACATGGTCTGGATCGAGTCGATCACCACAAGGCGCGGCACCGACCCTTCGGACAGAGTGGCGACGATATCTTCAACAGAGGTTTCCGCTGCCAGTTGCACCGGTGCGTCGGCAAGCCCAAGGCGTTCGGCGCGCAATCGCACTTGCGCGACCGCTTCCTCACCGGAGATATAGACGGCGCGATGGCCGGCGCGCGCCAGCAGGCTCGTCGCTTGCGTGAGTAAAGTCGATTTGCCGATCCCCGGGTCGCCGCCGACCAGCAGCACCGAGCCGCGGACAAAGCCGCCGCCGGTGACGCGATCGAGCTCAGTCATGCCGGAGGAGAGGCGCGGCGCATCCTGCGTCTTACCCGTTAGCGTTTCCAGTGTGAACAATCGGCCCTTGCGCTTGGAGCGGATGCTGACCGGCATCGTCGTCGCGCCGGTTACGTCCTCCTCGGCCAGCGTATTCCACTCGCCGCAAGCGTCGCACTTGCCCTGCCAGCGGTTATAGGCCGCGCCGCAGTTCTGGCAGACGAAGGAGAGGACGGATTTGGGCATTCTGTGATCGACGCTAGCTCACGACTCGGCTGGACCGCCCTTGTAGATTCGGTTGTAGCGGCCGCCCAGGCTGGTCAGCACCTCGTAACCGATGGTGCCGAAATAGTGAGCGAGTTCGTCCACGGTGATGCCTTCGCCGATGAGCGTCGCCAGATGGCCGCGCCGGACTCCCGCGTGAGATGGCAGGTCGGTGATGTCGACCGCCAACAGGTCCATGGAAATCCGGCCTGCTACCGGGCATCGCGTTCCGGCGACAACGACGTCGGCTCCGCGTGTACCGTCATTGCTGCCGCCGGCACGGAAATATCCGTCGGCGTATCCCGCCGAGACAACGGCAAGCCGGGTCGGTCGCCGCGCGGTCCACGTCGCGCCGTAGCCGACGCTTTCGCCTTTGTCGATCGAGCGGGTCTGCAAGATCCGCGCCTTCAACTCGACCACCGGCTGCATCGGATTGGTGGCTTCCGGCGTGGGGTTGACGCCGTAGAGCGCGGCGCCCGGACGCACCAAGTCAAATTGATATTGCGGCCCGAGAAAAATACCAGACGAGTTCGCCAGCGAAGACGGAACGCCGGAAAACAGCCTGGCGGTCTCCCGAAACGCCGCGACCTGACTGGCATTGAGAGGATGATGGAGGCTTTCCGCGCACGCCAGATGACTCATCACCAGTGTGATACCATGATCGCCAGCGTCGATCCTTGGAAGGATGCCTTGCGCTTCATCGATCGTGAGACCGAGGCGGTTCATGCCGGTGTCGATGTGGATGGCAGCGCCGCCCGCCCAGCCGGTACGGCGGCAAAACACGTCCCATTCCGCAAGTTCGTTGAGATCGCCGATCACGGGCCGGCAATTGATTGCCGCGAAAGCGTCACCGCAATTCTGAAAGAAGCCGTCCAGCACATAGATGTCGGCCCCGGCCGCGGCACCGCGCACCACGCGCGCCTCATCGAGCGTGGCAACGAAAAACGTTTTGCATCCGGCGGCGCTCAGCGCGCGCACCACGGGTCGGGCTCCACAGCCGTAAGCGTCGGCCTTGACCACCCCCGCACATTCGGCGGGCACCGCGGTCTTTTCGAGCTTGCGCCAGTTGGCGACTATGGCGTCCAGATCGACGGTGAGGGTGCCGATCGCCGCAGCCGTCGCAATAGCCGCGCCGGCATCGGCGGGCACGCTGCTGGAGGTCATTTTGGAATCGGGCATGAGATTCATGCCGCATGGTACGCTCGGCTGTGCGGCGGTTCAACAGCGCGAGTCGTATGCTTGGAAAGGCTGTAAATCGAGCCTGCTCATATTGTAGCGCGCCGCATCGTGAGGCGACTGTCGGAATCGACGCTAGATGCGTTCGGGCAGGTGACCGTCATGTGCGAGGTCGCTGAAGCGGGTGAACTGGCCTTCGAACTGTAGTTCGACGGTGCCGGTCGGCCCATGGCGCTGCTTGCCGATGATGACTTCGGCTTTGCCGTGCACCAGATGCATCTCGAGTTGCCATTTCTCATGTTCAGGCGTGCCGGGCCGAGGCTCCTTGTTCTGGAGGTAATACTCTTCGCGATAGACGAACATCACGACATCGGCGTCCTGTTCGATCGAGCCTGATTCGCGCAAATCTGAGAGTTGCGGGCGCTTGTCGTCGCGATTTTCGACCTGACGCGACAATTGCGACAGCGCGATGATCGGAACGTTCAGCTCCTTCGCCAGCGCTTTCAGGCTGGTGGTGATTTCGGTGACTTCCTGCACGCGGTTGTCGCTGCGCTTGCCGCTACCCAGCAGAAGCTGGATGTAGTCGATCACCAAGACGTCGAGCCCTCTCTGCCGCTTCAGACGGCGGGCTCGCGCGGTCAGTTGTGAAATCGAAAGGCCGCCGGTTTCGTCGACGAAGAGCGGCAGGTGCTCCAGCTCGATGGTGTGATCGCGGATCTTCTCGAAATCGTTTTCAGTGATGCCGCCGCGCCGAATATTGCTCGAGGGAATGCAGGTCTGCTCGGCGAGAATACGAGTCGCCAGTTGCTCCGCCGACATTTCGCAGGAGAAGAAGCCCACGATCCCGCCATTGACGGTCTTCATCGTGCCGTCAGGCTGAAGCTCCGACTCATGAGTCTTGGCAATGTTGTAGGCGATGTTGGTCGCGAGCGCGGTCTTGCCCATGCCCGGCCTGCCGGCCACGATGATCAGGTCGGACTGCTGCAATCCGCCCATTTTCGAGTCGAGATCGCGCAGGCCCGTCGCGATGCCGGAAAGCTTTCCATCGCGGCGGTAGGCGTTGGCCGCCATGTCGAGTGCGATCTTCATCGCCTGCGAGAATTTCTGGAAGCCGCCTTCATAGCGGCCGGATTCGGCCAGCTCGTAGAGTCGGCGCTCGGCGTCCTCAATCTGCGCTCGCGGCGCGAAATCGACCGGCGCGTCGTAGGCGACGTTGACCATGTCCTCGCCGATGTGAATCAGGTCGCGGCGTAACGCCTGCTCATAGATTGTGCGTCCGTAATGCAGGGCGTTGATGATCGTGGTCGCTTCCGCCGCCAGACGGGCGAGGTACTGACTTACGGTCATTCCGCCGATATCGGTTTCAGCGGGAACGAACGTCTTGACCGTGACAGGCGTTGCGATCTTGCCAGCGCGGATCAGGCTGCCTGCGGTTTCAAAGATGGTCCGATGCATCGAGTGGAAAAAGTGCTTCGGCTCAAGGAAATCCGAAACCCTGTAAAATGCGTCGTTGTTGACCAGAATGGCGCCGAGAAGGCCGCACTCCGCTTCGATGTTGTGCGGCGGGGTGCGATAGGCTGGTGTCGTCGCGTCAGGCGCAAGCTTCAGGATGTTCGAATCAGCCATGGCTTTCGGATTCTGACCTGGATTATTTGTGGGATACAGGCCCCGCATAAAGCGCCGCTCCGGTGGACGGCGAAAGCAAGGTTCTGCCCCTTATGCCCGATTCCCACATGACCTTGAATGAAACTTGAGTCGAAAATGCAAGGAACTTGACTGTCGCCAGCGACAAATCTCCGTCCGACTCGCCGAGCCGGGCTGACGCTCAAAACGAAACTTCGAATGGATGACGGAGCGACTTTGCATATCGGCCTATATTCACAGCACTAAGGATCGCACTTAGCCTTCGAAACTGAAATTTCCCGATTTGAAGCGGCTCATTCGCCGGCGATTTGAAACCGCGGCCGCTGTTTTTGCTCAAGATTGCGCAGTTTCGCTTCCCCACATTGGATATAATCGCGCGTCATAGGCACGGTGCCTTGCCGTTTCGTGATCTGAACTTGGAAATTCATCAGGTTCTGCTTCCGGAACGACATTTCCGATGCTGCCAAATAAAACTCCCACATGCGCGCGAACCGCTCATCGTAGAGCCACACGGCTTCTTCGCGTCTCGCCATGAAGCGCTCGCGCCATGCGTTCAGCGTCTCTGCATAGTGCAGACGCAGGATTTCGATGTCGCAGACGAGCAGTCCGGCGCCCTCGATGGCTGACAGGACTTCGGACAGCGCGGGGATGTAGCCGCCCGGAAAGATGTACTTCGCGATCCAGGGATTGGTAATGCCCGGGCCCTCGGAACGGCCGATCGAATGCAGCAGCATTATGCCGTCGGGTTCAAGCAGCTCGGCGCAACGTTTGAAAAAGGTATCGTAGTGGTCGACGCCGACATGCTCGAACATCCCGACAGATACGATGCGATCGAACGATCCGGGAATATCGCGATAATCCTGGAGCAGGAATTTCGTCGACCGCGTCATGTTGTTCTCAGCCGCGCGGGCTTTCGACACCTGAAGTTGTTCGGTCGAAAGCGTGATGCCGGTGACGTTGGCGCCAGTCATTTCCGCGAGATAAAGGCTGAGGCCGCCCCAGCCCGAGCCGATATCGAGGACGTTGTGGCCGCGCTCGACCAGAATCTTGGCGGTGATATGCCGCTTCTTTGCAAGCTGGGCGTCGTCCAGCGTCATGTCCGGAGTTTCGAAATACGCACAACTGTATTGTTTGTCGGCATCGAGAAACAGTGAGTAGAGACGGCCGTCGAGATCGTAATGGCGCGAGACGTTGTTTATGGAACGTCCGCGAGGATTGAATTGCTGGAAGTTGCGGACAAGATAGCGGAGCCACCATTGCAGCTTCGCCCAGCGCGGCATGATGTCGGGCTGGTCGAGGATGATCGCCAGAACGTCGGCAACCGATCCCCGTTCGACGAGCATTGTGCCGTCGGTGTAGGCCTCGCCGAAAGACATTTCAGGATCGAGCAGAAGCTGGCGTGCGACGTCTTTCGTGGTCAGCCGGACCCGAACCGGTTCCCCGGTGCCATCGCCGCAAGTGAAGGCCATACCGCTCGCGGTTACGAATGTGATCGAGCCGCGCCGGATAAATTGGTTCAGAAAAAACCGTAATAAACGGTCCATCGAAACCACCATCATCACGAGGACGCATCAGCCGCCATAACGTCTGGGAATGGCGTCCAAGTTCCATCAGCAATAATAATTAATAATAATAATGTCGCGGAAGCCGGTTCACCAATGTTCTGATCGCAAGGCCGATATCCGGAATCGAGCTGCGGTCATGTGTTTACATTCATCTCTACGCTTCCATTCGCAGCATAATGAGCTAAAAGGTGTGCCGCCGCGGCGGCCGCGCAATTTCCGCACCCGGAGGATGAGAATGTCGAGCCGAGCGCTCAGTTTAGCGACGATGCTTATGATCGTTGTTTTCGCGGGTGATGCCGGAGCGCAAAATCTCGAGGCAGGAAAGTCGGCTGCCCAGATGTTTTCGGGGAACTGCGCCTCCTGCCACAAAGCGGTGCGCGGGCTACTCAGGACGGTACCGCCCGGATCGTTGCCAGGCTTCCTGCGCCAGCATTATACCACCGGCCCCGACATGGCCGGGATGCTTAGTGCCTATCTGATTTCCAGAGGCGCGACCGATCAGCGGTCCCGCCCTGAACGACCCAGGTTATCTCCGGGTGATGTGAGACCGGAACCGAGGCAGGCGGAGGGACAGGGCAGGAGGCCGCTTCCCCAGGCGGCGCAGCCTGATCCTTCCGCGCAGAATGAACCACAGGCAGGTAAGGACCGGTATGGAAGGCGCATCATGCGGCCGGCCGCCGAGAATCCCGAGACTGCGAGACCGGCTTCGGAGGAGGCCAGTCAGCAGGATAGGCGGAAGCCTCGAGACAGGAAAAAGCTCAGCAAGCAAAGCAAGCCGGCCCCGGACGAATCGACGAAAGCTGGCGCCGCGGGGCAGGGCGCGTCTCCGAGCGACGCTGCGACGAAGCCCGAGACGGCGAAGACTGAACCGTCCGACGTGACGCCAGCCAAGGAAAAAGAAGCGGTTAAGGAAGAACCAGCTAACGGACAGACGCCCAAGGCGCAGCCCGGCAAGAAAGAAGCAGCCGAAGAAAAGACGGTCAAGGACGAAGCGCCAAAAACGGAGCCTGCCAAGAAACAGGCCGACGAGAAACAGCCTGCTCTGGAGCAAGCCGCAAAGCCGCAAGCGGTCAAGCCGGACGCATCGAAGCCTGATCCAGCCAAATCCGAGAGCGATAAGGCCGACGTCGGTAGAAGCGAAACGGGAAAACCTGGCGTTGATAAATCTGAAGCCGAGAAACCCAGCGCCGCAAGTAGCAAGGCGGACAGCACTCCGACCGATGCTGCGCCTTTCGGTGAACCCAAAACGGTGCCTCTGCGCGCCGATCCCGTTCCGGCGGTGACGCCTGCGCCGAAGGTCGGCAAGAGCGAAGCCCTGCCGCCGTCGGAAGCAGCGAGTTCCACGCTTGCGCCAGCTCCCTCCGACTCTGTCGCCGTATCGTCGCCATCGACCTCCGCAGCGCCGTCGCCATCAGCTTCGCCTAGGACGGAGCCGGCATCGCCGCCATTGGAGCCCGCGGCTTCTTGGTCCGCGCCGCCGCCATCGGCTCCCATCCAGTAGTCGCTTTGAAGACGCTACGATCGCTGCAACTTCGAATCGAGTCGAACAGACCGTCAGATCATTGATACCAAACCGCCGCCATGGCGCTCCAGTCGTCCGGCCAGTTCCAGTTCAAGCAGGACCGTGCGCACGACGGCCGGTGGGGCATCCGCCAACCGAATCAGATCGTCGAGCCCAATCGGCGCGGGACCAAGCAAGGCGACGATGCGCGCACGGTCGCTTGCGGCAGGCTCTTCGGTCCAGGTGCTCTCGTGCTCCGGTTCTTCAGCGGGTAGATCGACCGGCCGTCTCAAGATCGGCCGGACGGCATTGATGACGTCGGATGCCTCGGTAATCAGAGTCGCGCCCTGCTTGATAAGATCGTTAGTGCCAGCAGCACGAGGATCGAGCGGCGAGCCCGGCACGGCGAAAACCTCGCGGCCTTGCTCGGCGGCGATGCGGGCGGTGATCAGTGAGCCAGATCGATGCGCGGCCTCGACCACGACAACACCGATCGCAGCGCCCGAGATCAGGCGGTTGCGCCGCGGGAAATCACGGGCTCGTGGCACATGCCCCATCGGCATTTCAGAAATCGCGCCGCCGCCTTCCAGTATTGCCGCTAGCAGGTCCTCATGCTCCGACGGATAGATACGGTCGTGGCCACCGGCAAGCACTGCGACAGTACCGCGTGCCAGGCTTGCACGATGCGCCGCCTGATCGATGCCGCGTGCCAGTCCCGATACGATGACGAAACCGGCATCGCCGAGATTATGCGCCAGCGTTTGCGCGAACTTGTGACCGGCGCCGGATGCATTGCGTGAGCCGACGATCGCGATCATGGGGCGCTCCATGACATCGAGGTTGCCGCGCACACCAAGCAGTGGCGGCGCGTCGTCGATCATTGCAAGGTGCGGGGGATAGCCGGCCTCTCCTGGCGCTAGCAAACTGACGCCGATCCGCCGGGCAGCCGCCAACTCGTTCCGCGCCTCGGCTTCCGCACAAAGCCGGCCGGGACGCGAAGCTCCGCCACGCCGCGCCAGATCGGGTAGCCGGATGAGGGCCTCACGGGCGCTGCCGAAATGGTTCACGAGGGAACGAAAGGTCCGAGGCCCGACGTTTTCGGACCGGATAAGCCGCAGCCAATCGATCCGCTGCGCTTCGTTCAGCCGCCTGTCTGGATTCCGGATGTCCACGCCTGCCCCCAAAGCTAGAGCGTTTTCGAGCGAAGTGGATACCGGTTCGCGTGAAGAAAACGCGTCAAAACAACAAACTGGAGCTCGCTCCCAATCAGTAAAAAGCGGAAATGCTCCAGGTGAGCTTTGCCCAAGTTGTCGCGAGGGAGCAACCTTGGATGCGGCGTTGATCAACTTGATCCCAGATCGCCGTTACGCTTTCGCGCCGATCCTGCCTTCGCTGCCCGCGGAAAGACGCCGGATGTTGTCGCGGTGTTTAAACCACAACAGCACGGTCAGCACCGCAAACAGCAGCGCTTGCTGCGGGTGTCCGAGCCACCACAACAGCAGCGGCGTGAGCAGACTGGCGATGAGTGCCGATAGTGACGAGTAGCGTGTCGTGAACGCCACGAGCAGCCAGATCGCGCAGAAGGCGAGCGCTGTCGCCCAGCACAGGCCCAGCAGTACCCCGATATAGGTTGCGACGCCCTTGCCGCCGTGGAATTTCAGCCACACCGGAAAAAGGTGGCCGAGAAACGCACCGAGTGCCGCAGCCATGGCGGCCGCAGGCCCCCATAGCGATCCTGCAACAAGTACGGCGGCAGTGCCCTTGAGCATATCTCCAACAAGCGTTGCCGCGGCGAGTCGCTTGTGTCCGGTCCGCAGCACGTTGGTTGCACCGATATTGCCGGAGCCGACCGAACGCAGATCTTGCGTTCCGGCGAGCCGCGTCAAAATCATCCCGAACGGGACTGAGCCGAACAGGTAGCCGAAGACGAAGGCGATCACGGCAATGATGGAAGAAGACATCGTGAGGGGCTCCGGGCTTCACTTCGCAGATGTAAACCATAGATCGGCGTCATCGCGCCATAACCGACATGTCAAGGTAGAGAATGAGGTTCGCGTCCATCCGCCTGCGCAGCGGGTGTTCCTTGGTTCGGATACCTTCGCTGGCCGCCCTTATTGTGGCGTCAGACGTGTTCGAAAACCGTGCGTCCGCCGACGATTGTGCGGACGACACGGCCCAGGAAGCGCGACTCGTCAAATGGCGTATTCTTGCATTGCGATTTGAGATCGGCGGGATCGAGAATCCAGGGGACGTCAGGATCGATCACGATCACATCGGCGGGTGCGCCCGGTTGTAATGATCCACCCGGCAAACCCAGCAATTCTGCGGGCCGCGTCGACATTGCCCGGATCAGGGTTTTGATATCGAGTTCCCCGTTGTGTACAAGCCGCAGCGCCGCCGTCAGCATGGTTTCTAACCCTATCGCGCCGGACACAGCTTCCGCGAAAGGCAGGCGCTTGGTTTCCACGTCCTGCGGGTTATGGTCGGACATCACCACATCGATCAGGCCTGACGCCAGCGCCGCGACCAGCGCGCGGCGGTCATCCTCGCCGCGCAGTGGCGGCGACAACTTCAGAAACGTGCGGTATGGACCGATATCGTTTTCATTTAGAGTCAGATGATTGATTGACGCGGACGCGGTGACAGGAAGTCCGGCCTCGCGCGCGCGATGGAGAATATCGAGAGATTCCGCGCAGGTGAGCGACGCCGCATGGTAACGGCCGCCGGTGAGTCCCACGAGCCGCATGTCGCGCTCCAGAACCACCGCTTCCGCGGCCGTCGGGACGCCCGTCAATCCGAGACGGGCAGATAACTCACCTTCATTCATGACGCCTTCGCCGACCAAAAAGGCATCTTCGGTGTGATGGACGATCAGCGCGTCGAAATCGCGGGCATAGGTGAGGGCGCGGCGCATTACCCCGGCGTTCATCACGCTGCGGGCGCCATCGGTGAAGGCGACCGCGCCTGCCTCCTTCAAGAGGCCGATCTCGGTCATTTCCTTGCCGGCAAGACCCTTGGTCAGCGCCGCCATCGGATGAATGTTGACGATCGCGGTGTCCCGCGCGCGGCGCAGCACGAAATCGACGGTTGCGGAATTGTCGATCACCGGCGAAGTGTCAGGCTGGCAGACAATGGTGGTGATCCCGCCGGCAGCGGCGGCGCGGCTCGCGGATGCAAAGGTTTCGCGATGGCCGGCACCCGGCTCGCCGACGAAAGCGCGTATGTCGATCAGGCCGGGCGCGACGATCTTGCCGGCACAGTCGATGATGTCGGTGCCTTCGGGCACGCCTGCGGCGCCGATGCCGTGGCGCGCGTCACGAACGACCTCGTCAGTGATGAGCACATCCCCAGGGCCATCGAGATCGAGGGCAGGGTCGACGATGCGAGCGTTGGCGAGCAGGACGGGGCGGTGACCGCTTAGCATGTGCTGCACCTTCGCAAATCGAGAGCGCTCGCTAATGCTCGCCCTGCAAATCGGCCGGAACGGTCGGGTTCATGCATTCGGCAGATTCCTCGCCAGCGCCTCCAGCACTGCCATCCGCACCGCTACGCCCATTTCCACTTGTTCGCGGATCAGAGACTGCGTGCCGTCCGCGACGATTGAATCAATCTCAACGCCGCGATTCATCGGCCCCGGATGCATGACCAGCGCGTCAGGTTTGGCGTATGCGAGCTTTTTCTGGTCGAGGCCGTAATAATGGAAGTACTCGGAACTCGACGGCACGAACGAGCCGCTCATCCGTTCGCGTTGCAGCCGGAGCATCATCACGATGTCTGCGCCGTCCAGCCCCTCGCGCATATTGCGGGCGACTTCGACGCCCATGCGCTCGATGCCCGGTGGCAGCAGCGTGGAGGGTGCAACGACGCGGACCCGCGCGCCCATGGCGTTGAGCAGGATGATATTGGAGCGCGCGACGCGCGAGTGGAGCACGTCGCCGCAAATCGCGACCAGAAGTCCCTCCAGCCGTCCTTTGTTGCGGCGGATGGTCAGGGCATCCAACAGCGCCTGGGTAGGATGTTCGTGGGCGCCATCGCCGGCATTGATGACGGAACCGTCAACCTTGCGCGCCAGAAGCTCCACCGCGCCGGAAGCTGAATGTCGCATCACCAGAATGTCCGGGTGCATGGCGTTGAGCGTCATCGCGGTATCGACCAGCGTCTCCCCCTTGCGAGTCGACATTGACGATACCGACATATTCATCACGTCGGCGCCGAGCCGCTTGCCGGCGATCTCGAATGACGACTGGGTGCGGGTCGAAGCCTCGAAGAACAGGTTGATCTGGGTGCGCCCGCGCAAGGAGGTTCGTTTCTTGTCCACCTGGCGGTTCAATTCGACGTATTCTTCGGAAAGGTCGAGGAGGCCGGTAATGTCGGCGACGGAAAGGCCCTCGATGCCCAGCAGATGCCGGTGTCCGAGGACAAAGCTCGATTTGGCTGGCGATGTCATTAAAGCCAGAGCTATAGGCAGAGTTACCCCGTCGGGCAAGGCCGAACAGCGCGCAGGCAGGTTATCCCCCGCCGAAGCGGAGGTCACGGTAAACGAAGCGAAGACCCGTCGGCGTGAACTCGCCGCGGTTCCGGCATAAAGTCGCATGGGCATCAGCGCCGGCGGAGGTGGTTCATGACGCAACCATTCAGGACGCACGAGGTCTTCAACCAGTCGCCGCCGTTCGAGGACGTTGATCTATTTACGCTCGACCGTCCGTTGGCGGAGGCGGCAGCTGCGAACGGCGGAGCCACAGCCCGCGACGAAATGGAGGCGTTCGGAAAGCATTGGGGCTCGGCGGCGATGGCCGCGCGCGGCCGTCTGGCCAACGAAAACCCGCCGAAGCTGCGACTGTTCGATGCGCGCGGTAACCGGCGCGACGAGGTCGAATTCCATCCATCCTATCACGAACTGATAGCGAACAGCGCTCATGCCGGTCTCCACAATTCCACCTGGACGGCCGAGGGCAAACCCGCGGCCGGCGCGGCGGAAGTGGTGCGCGCAGCAAAATTCTATATGGCTGCGCAGGTCGAGACCGGACATCTCTGTCCGATCACCATGACCCGCGCTTCAGTGGCGGCGCTCGCGGCGCAGCCGGACATGTTGGCGAAAACGATGCCGGTGATTGCGACCCGCAGCTACGACCCGTCGGTTGCGCCGTGGTGGACCAAGCGCGGCATCACCCTGGGCATGGGCATGACCGAGAAGCAGGGCGGCACCGACGTGTCCATCAACCAGACCCGCGCCGTCCGCGATGGCGACGCCTATCGTATCACCGGTCACAAGTGGTTCATGTCGGCGCCGATGTGCGACGCGTTCCTGGTGCTGGCGCAGGCGGATGGCGGACTGACATGCTTTTTCATGCCACGCTTCCGTCCAGACGGCTCAGTCAACACGATTCATCTCCAGCGGCTGAAGGACAAGCTCGGCAATCGCTCCAATGCTTCGTCCGAAGTGGAATTTATCGAGGCTTATGCCCGGCGTGTCGGTGACGAAGGAAACGGCATTCGCACCATCATCCAGATGGTGCAGTTAACACGGCAGGATTGCGCCATCGCCTCGGTAGGCTTGATGCGCTCGGGGCTGGCACATGCGCTGCATCACACACGTCATCGCAGCGTGTTCCAGAAACGTCTCGTCGATCAGCCCTTGATGCATGCGGTTCTTGCCGATATGGCGCTGCATGTGGAAGCGTCGTTGGCATTGGTGATGCGGCTGTGTCGCGCGTGCGATGAAGCTCCGTCTAACCCGAAAGCGGCGACATGGATGCGGCTTTTAACGCCCGCGGTGAAATATTGGATCTGCAAGAGCTCGCCGGGCTTTCTGTATGAGGCGATGGAGTGCCTGGGGGGAAACGGCTATGTCGAGGAGAATATTCTGCCTCGTCACTATCGCGAGGCGCCGGTAAACGCGATCTGGGAAGGGTCCGGAAACGTGATGTGCCTCGACGTGCTGCGGGCACTGGCCCACGAAGGCGAGGCGGCTGTCGCCGTGCTCGAAGATTTCGTGGCGGATACCAATGGTTTGCCCGGTGCGGCGGAAGCGGTAGCATTTCTTGCCAAGACTTTCCGTCGGCCCGACTGTGAGCGCGTCGCGCGCCAGGCGGTGGAGACGCTCGCGCAACTGGCCGCGGTCGCGGCGCTCAACCGGACCTCGCCAAATCAGGCCGCGCTGTTTGCGACGACACGGCTCGGCGGCACGCATGGGCGCCTGTTCGGAACGGCCGAATTGTCCGCCGCCCAAAGCCGCGATCTGCTAGAGCGGGCGCTGCCATGAATCGGGGGTAAGCAAATGCCGAGCGGAGTAAGTATACCCGAAAGTGATCCTGTGACGCCGCCGGCGTTGGCTCCTTCACCGACCCGCGTCCCGCAAACGTGGAAATTTCTTGGCACCAGCCTTTGGGGGATCGTGGTATTCGCCGCGATGTTTGCAGGACAGCTATCCGTCCTTGCTTATTTCCTGATCACCGATCGTGCGCCGTTCAGTTTCGACGAGGTCAAGGAATTGGCCGGCGGAGGTCTGACCATCTCACTATCGGTCATCATGGGGCTGCCTGCGGCCCTGCTCGCGCTGTGGATCGCGATCCGGCTGTCGGGGGTGCCGTTCGCCGATTATCTCGCGCTGCGCTGGACCTCGTGGCGCTACCTGCTGCTTGGCATCGTCGCCATGGTCGTGCTTGTCATCGGCTGGGAGGGAATATCCAATGCGGTGGGACACGAAAGTTCGGCTGCATTCATGGTCGATGTGGCAAAGTCGGCCCGCGCCGATGGCGCGCTGTGGCTTCTGGTCATTTCATTTTGCGTCGTGGCGCCCGTCAGCGAGGAATTTCTGACGCGCGGATTCCTGTATCGCGGCTGGTCGGAGTCGTTCTTGCGCCCCACCGGCGCGATCTTGCTGTCATCGATGGTATGGACAGCGATGCACCTTCAATACGACTGGTTTTTCTTCGGGCAGATCTTTTCGATCGGATTGCTGTTCGGTTACCTGCGATACCTCAGCGGCTCGATCTGGCCGACCGTGATCCTGCATGGCCTCAACAATCTCGCGGCGACGCTACAGACGTTATGGCTCGCCAATCAGCCGTGATCACCCGGTTCGGACGATCGCCGCTGCGCCGCAAGCCGGTCCAAAGCACCCTGCAGAATAAAGATTGCAGCATGCTCGTCGATGACCTTGGCGCGCTTTGCGCGGCTCATGTCCAATCCGATCAACTCGCGCTCGACGGCGACCGTCGAGAGTCGCTCGTCCCATAGCCCGATTGCGAAATCGGTGAGTTTTGCCAGATTGCGCGCAAAAGCACGGGTCGACTGTGCGCGTGGCCCCTCACTGCCGTCCATGTTGATCGGCAGTCCAAGAATGAAACCTTCCGCACGACGTTCGCTTGCAATGGCAAGAAGCCGCGCGGCATCGACCGTGAACGTCTTGCGTTGGATGGTTTCCACGCCGGTGGCGAGGCGACGATCCGGATCGGACACCGCGACGCCAATGGTCTTGGTGCCGAGATCGAGTCCGACAAGCGCTCCGCGCTCAGGCCAATGCGCGGCGGCTTCGATCAACGGGAGAATGGATGCAGGCATGAGACCGCATATCATGGGCAAGACAGGCAGGGCAAAAGGGGGCTAAGGAACCGTTTGCGCGACCTTGGCAATCACGGATGGTTGCGGTGCGAAAGCCGGGTCTGCTATAGGCGTAACGCTTGTAGGGCGCCAATGCCTTACGATAGACGCCTGCGGGGGCCTAATATGTCCGTCGATGCCGCTACCGTCCGCCGCATCGCGCATCTCGCGCGTATAGCGGTCGATGACACCGAGGTTCCCCATCTCCAGGGCGAACTGAACGCGATCCTTGCCTTCGTTGAGCAGTTGCAGGAAGTGAACGTCGACGGTGTCGAACCGATGACGTCTGTGACGCCGATGGCGATGAAAATGCGGCCCGACCTGGTGAATGACGGCGAGATCGCGGACAAGATCGTCGCCAACGCGGCGGTGACTCATGACCACTTCTTTCTGGTGCCGAAGGTCGTCGAATAGCAGGGTTTGATTCGATGTGTCTGCTCTGTGGCGATGAAAAGTCGTATCGGGCTTATATGGATTACCTCGACGCCATGGAGCGCGAGGGCCGCACCGCCGATCCCGACGAGGCGATGAAGACCGTTTTCGAAAGACTTCAGGCAAACGATACGGCGCCTGCCGATGACCCCAGGAACGACAGAACCCTATCGCCTTTTTTTTGCAGCGCGGTTGATAAATGACAGACTTGACTTCGCTTACGCTGGCCGAGGCTCGTGACGGTCTCGCGGGCAAATCGTTCACCGCGCTCGAACTGGCCGACGCGCATCTTGCGGCGATGGAGCGGGCGCGCGTCTTGAACGCCTATGTGCTCGAGACGCCGGAGCAGGCGAGGGCGATGGCGCGCCAGGCCGACGGGCGGATTGCCAAAGGCGAGGGCGGACCGCTCAATGGCCTTCCGCTCGGCGTGAAGGATCTGTTTGCGACGGAAGGCACACGGACCACGGCGTGTTCGCGAATCCTCGATGATTTCAAGCCGCCTTATGAATCCACGGTGACGTCGCAGCTCTTCACGCGTGACGGCGCGGTGATGCTTGGCAAGCTCAACAATGATGAATTCGCGATGGGTTCGTCCAACGAGACCTCGTGCTTCGGTCCGGTGCTCAATCCGTGGCGGCGGCAAGCCTCCGACGCGAAACTGGTGCCCGGTGGCTCATCCGGCGGATCGGCTTCGGCGGTGGCGGCCGGATTATGTCTCGGCGCAACCGCGACCGATACCGGCGGCTCCATCCGCCAGCCCGCAGCCTTCACCGGTACCGTCGGCATCAAGCCCACCTACGGGCGTTGCTCCCGCTGGGGCATTGTCGCGTTTGCGTCGTCGCTCGATCAGGCGGGGCCGATTGCGCGTACCGTCCGCGACGCAGCGATTCTGCTGCGCTCCATGGCAGGCCACGATCCGAAGGATACCACTTCAGTCGATCGTGCCGTGCCTGACTATGAAGCCGCGGTCGGCAAATCCGTCAAGGGAATGAAGATCGGCCTTCCCAGGGAGTATCGGCTGGACGGAATGCCCGCTGAAATCGATAAACTGTGGTCGCAGGGTGCCGACTGGCTGAAAGCCGCTGGCGCCGAACTTGTGGAGGTGTCGCTGCCCCACACGAAATACGCGCTGCCCGCTTACTACATCGTCGCACCGGCCGAGGCGTCCTCAAACCTCGCGCGCTACGATGGCGTCCGCTACGGCGCCCGTGCAGCGGGTAACAACATTGTGGAAATGTATGAAAATACGCGTGCGATAGGCTTTGGCGCGGAGGTCCGCCGTCGCATCATGATCGGAACCTATGTTTTGTCGGCGGGTTACTACGACGCCTATTATCTCCGCGCACAAAAGGTTCGTACCTTGATCAAAAAGGATTTCGAGGATTGCTATGCGGCGGGGGTCGACGCGATCCTCACTCCGGCGACGCCGTCCGCCGCCTTCGGCATCGGCGAGAAGGCTGGCTCTGATCCGATCGAGATGTATCTCAACGACATCTTCACTGTGACGGCAAACATGGCGGGCTTGCCGGGTATTTCCGTGCCTGCGGGCAAGGATACTCAGGGACTTCCGCTCGGACTGCAACTGATTGGTCGGCCGTTCGACGAGGAGACGCTGCTTTCGCTCGGCGCGATTATCGAGCAGGCTACCGGGCGCTTTAAACCCGAGGTGTGGTGGTGACTCCAGATGCTTTCAAAGCCAGCCTGACGAGTGCGGCCCCGCCGGGGGGTGTTTCGCCACAGCTTGCGGCGTTGTGGTGGGCTGCCAAGGGTGACTGGAATAAGGCGCACGTCATCGTGCAGCCGCTGGTGGGGCCGGAGGCCGCTTGGGTGCATGCCTATCTGCATCGGCTTGATGGTCGCGAGATCGGCAACGCCGCTTACTGGTATCGCCGCGCCGACAAGCCGTTTGCGAAAGGTTCGTCCGAGGACGAGTGGAACCAGATCGTCGCGGAATTGCTGGGCGGCCAAAGCGGCTAGCTCATTCGGGAGTGGTCGCCCCGCCAATTTAATTACCGCTTTATTCGCGGTATCAGCGCCGCAAATTGACCACAACGGGAGGTAGCCCGGTCGAGACGGATTGCCATTCGCCGCGCCCCGAACCATAGTCGGCGCGCGATTGGCGGGGCGACTTTACGACCATGCGTTCAGCATTTGCTGTCATCGGACTGTGTACGGTGCTGCTTGGTTGCGCGTCGATTCAGAACGCGCCTGTCAACCAGCCGGGCAGCAGCGCCGATCTCGCGGGCCAACTGCACGAAAACTTCGAAGAACGCTCCGCCACCGACGACGATCTGGTCGCGCTGTCGTTTTCAGGCGGCGGTACGCGGGCGGCTGCCTTTTCCTTCGGCGTGCTGGAAGAACTGGCGCAGACGCCGGTGCGCGGCGGCGGCGCATCCATGATCGACCGCATCGATTTCATTTCCGGAGTGTCCGGAGGGTCGGTGACCGCTGCGTATTTCGGATTGCGCAAACGAGCGGCCATGGCCGACTTCCGTGAGAAATTCCTGCTGCGCAATGCCGAGGAGGGACTTCAAACCAACCTCAACCTTGCCACGCTTGGCAAAGCGTTCGCCGGCGGTATCAACGATTCCAACGGCCTGCCGCGCTGGCTCGATGCCAACCTGTTTCATGGCGCGACCTTCGCCGATCTACGAAAGACGGTACGCCCGCGGGTGTGGATCAACGCCTCCGACATCTACAATCGCACGCCCTTTGTTTTTGGTGTGACTGCGTTCAGCGCAATGTGCAGCGACCTCGAGTCTTATCCGATGGCAAACGCGGTGGCGGCGTCGGCGGCGGTCCCCGTCGCGTTCGCGCCGGTGGTGATTCAGACCTTTCCGGGTCGATGCAAGGATCCGCTGCCGGCATGGATCGTGAAAGCGCGCGACAATCGCAACGCGCCGCCGATGTTGAGCGCCTTTGCGAAAGCAATCAGCCGCTATCATGATGGCGAAATTCCCTACATCAAGCTGCTCGACGGTGGTCTGGTCGACAACTACGGCTTGGCCGGTTTCACCATCGCGCTGCTGTCGGCGCGCGCTCCCTATGAACCGCTGTCACCCGAGCAGGCCGTCAAAATCCGGCGCGGACTGTTTGTGGTCGTGGATGCCAAGACCGGCGTTTCAGGCAACTGGATCAATACCATTGAAGGTCCAAGCGGCGCCGATCTGGTCAAGGCGGCGGCGAATACCGCAATCGATGCCAGTGTGGGCGCGGGTTACACGGCCTTCGAGCGTACCATGGGTGATTGGCAGGCGGCGCTGGTCCGTTGGCGCTGTGGTCTGACTGCGGCGGAGCGCGCCCGTTACGGGGCGCGTCCGGGTTGGAACTGTCACGATCTGAAATTTTTCGTAGGCCGCGTCGGCTTCGATCAACTTGATTCCGCGCGCGCCGCTCGCCTCGAGACTGTTCCGACCCGATTCCACTTGCCGCCGCAGCAGGTGGACGAGGTCATCGCGGCAGGCCGGGACGCATTGCGGGCAAGCTCCGCGTTTCGCATGTTTGCCGGAAGCAAGTAAGTGAGCGTGGACACCCCGCGTAAGATGGGGTTTCCCAATCGCGAACCCCGGAGTAAAAGCCGCGCATGAACGCACCTGTCAAACCGTCTAACCTGATCAAAGGCGCAACCGGCGACTGGGAGATGGTGATCGGGCTTGAAGTCCACGCCCAGGTCACTTCCAACGCAAAGTTGTTTTCGGGCGCCTCGACCGCCTTCGGCGGCGACCCCAACAGCCATGTCTCGCTGGTCGATGCGGCGATGCCCGGAATGCTGCCGGTCATCAACGAGGAATGCGTCCGCCAAGCGGTGCGCACCGGGCTTGGGCTGAACGCGCAGATCAACCTGCGCTCGGTGTTCGATCGCAAGAACTATTTCTATCCCGACCTGCCGCAGGGCTATCAGATCAGCCAGTACAAGTCGCCGATCGTCGGTGAGGGTGAAGTCGTCGTCGATCTTGCTGACGGCACGAGCTTTGTGGTCGGGATCGAGCGGCTCCATCTCGAACAGGACGCCGGCAAGTCGCTGCACGAGCAGCATGCGGACATGAGCGCGATCGACCTGAACCGCTCCGGCGTAGCGCTGATGGAAATCGTATCCAAGCCCGACATGCGTTCATCCGAGCAGGCCAAGGCCTATGTGACGAAGCTGCGGACGATCCTGCGCTATCTCGCCACCTGCGACGGTGACATGGAGAAAGGCAGCCTCCGCGCCGACGTGAACGTCTCGGTGCGCCGGCCGGGCGAGCCCTTCGGTACGCGCTGCGAGATCAAAAACGTCAACTCCATCCGCTTCATCGGTCAGGCGATTGAACACGAGGCGCGGCGTCAGATCGAAATTCTCGAGGATGGCGGCAGCATTGATCAGCAAACCCGGCTGTTCGATCCGGATAAGGGCGAGACCCGCGCGATGCGCTCCAAGGAAGAGGCACACGACTACCGCTATTTTCCAGATCCCGACCTGCTGCCGCTGGAGTTTTCGCAGTCCTTCGTCGATGCGTTGAAGACCGATCTGCCGGAGTTGCCGGACCAGAAGAAGGCAAGGTTCATCGCGGATCTCAGCCTGACACCCTATGACGCCGCCGTGCTTGTCAACGAGCATGAGTGCGCCAACTTCTACGAGTCGGTTCTGGCCGGTCTTGCGAACGCGCGACGCGATGGGAAAGTTGCCGCCAACTGGGTGATCAACGAACTGTTTGGGCGCCTCAACAAGGAGGGCCTGAGCATCGCGGCATCGCCGGTATCGGCGCCCCAGCTCGCTGCGATCATCGACCTGATTGGCGAGGGAACCATCTCCGGCAAGATCGCCAAGGATCTGTTCGAGATCGTTTGGACCGAAGGCGGCGATCCGCGGGTGCTGGTCAAGGCGCGCGGGATGAAGCAGGTCACCGACATGGGTGCGATCGAGAAGGCGGTCGAGGATATCGTCGCTGCCAACCCGGACAAGGTCGCGCAGGTCCGCGCCAAGCCGCAGATGATCGGCTGGTTCGTGGGTCAAGTGATGAAAGCGTCCGGCGGTAAGGCCAATCCGCAAGCCGTAAACGATCTGCTCAAGACCAAACTTGGACTGTAACCTACGACCGTCGGTTCAACTCGGCAGCGCGGCTGCATTCCTTGTCCCGACCGCATGGGGGCGACGGCGCCTGCGTTTGTTTGGCGGAGCGTTGCGGGCTGAAGCAGTTGGCCTCGCATGGCACGGAGTGGCGCTACGTTACGTCCGCCAGCCGATGCAGAAGGCTTTGTCAAAAGCTTCAAAGGCCGCTTCGCGCCTAGTGCCTCAACGAGCATCTGTTCGTCAGCTTCGACGAGGCCCGCCAGTCATCAAGGACTGAAGGATCGACTACAACACCAACCGCTCGCAAACGTCCTCATGGGCTCGTACCAACTGAGTTTGCAGCCTGCCCCAACGAGCCGACAGCGCCCGGAAGAGCAGTGAGAGCTGAATCAATTTTTGCGAATCGCATTTCACGATTCGCAAAAGCGATGCGTCATGGCGGGCTCGGGCGGTGGCTTTCAAGCTTGTTGGTGAAAATATTTTTATTGCCAAAAGTCGCGACTCGGAGTCCGTGCCTATATCGATTTCACCTTCGCTCCGACTCGTCACGATGCGTGCTGCGCATCTATCGCTGATTTGTTGAATGCAGAATATCGCTGCGGCGCAGTGGTTTTCTTAAAAATATTGAGATGCGCCTGCGCAGGGTTTCTTAGCTTGCTGGCGCCTCTCGTCAACGAGTCTCCGCATCATCGCGGTGCGTGCTGCCGTCTTGCCGCTGTAAGGCATCAACACTTCCTTAAGCGAGACACTGTTTTTTTCAATATGTTGGTGTATTCGAATGATGTGCACTTCGATTCCCGAGTGCATGCAGCGACTAAGCCATCTCACTACATCTGGAGGGCAACATGGCCAAGAAAGCGAAGAAGGCGAAAGCGAAAACGAAGAAGGTGAAGAAGACGAAGAGCGCAGTGAAGAAGACTGCGAAGAAGACCCGCAAGGTCGCCAAGAAGAAGAAGTAAGTTCGCTTTGGAATCGCCGGCAGCTTGATGCCGGCGAAGTCGTAGGAGCCGAAGAGAGTTTGTTTCCAAACAGATTTCAAATTCGGGCTTTGGCGACGAGAGAGGGTGTCGGCGAGACATCAGGTCAAACGGTCGGATCGTCGTTTCGGAACTCCCCCCGCGACAACCGATCCGAAGGAAGAACGCGGTGAGTTTCACCGTCGGTCTTCGTCGACGCGGATATCAAGATCCGCGATCACTTGCAGCCTCGGCTGCGGTGAGAGTTGGTCCTGACGTGTTCACCGACGCCCTCGTCCTACGCTGGCGTGGCTCAGCCCCGGCGCTGCCATTTTCCATCATTTGCAGTTGATCTGTCGCAGGAAGGCGACGAATCGTGATGCTTACGGCGTCCGGCCTCCTGCTTTAGCGAGCGCGGTTGGATCCGGGCTGTGGCGATGGTTAGCAGTTTGCCAAATGAAACAGTAAATCGAATCCTGTGAAACTACAAAAACCTCTGTCACATAACGGTTTTTTGATTCGGTGCGATTCCTGTCCGCAACGGTGTTCACGTTCGATTCATCCCAATACTTAAACTGCTCTTCAAATTTAACCTCCATGATCCGTGTGTCTGGACGGCACGCCGGCGAACGGCGGTTGGATCCAGCGGGGCGCCAACAGGTGGATGGGCCGCACTCGAAGCAGGGGTGGCAAAAAAAGGAACAGAGAGATGTTTCAGGGGCAGATCGACTACGAGACGGCGGTGCCGGTAAGCGCTGACGCTATTCAGGATATTCTTTTCGAACAGGGCCTGTATTGGGCGAGCGGTCGGGCCGGCCTGGTCGATCTGGTGGCCGCGCATAAATGGTTCAATCTTGCAGCGCTTAAGGGACACACTGACGCGGCCGCGATGCGCCGCGAGGTTGCGGCGCTGATGTCCGAGGCCGAGATTGTCATGGCGCAACGCGACGCGCGGGCCTGGATGACGGTGCACTGAGCCGCTTTGACTTTCGCGTCCAATGCGCCGCGGGAGTCTTACCGCTTGGTATCGCCTTCGGGTTGCTTGCGATTGAATCTGAAATCTCGGGCAGCAAAGGCACTGGAGCTGTGCCATATGGCCACCGACAACTAAGGTCTCTCGGTTCCGCCTGGCGACGCAGCAAGCGTCTCGAGAAGGGCGCGCACGAAAGGGCTGTGCCAGCATAGCTTCGGCGATGTCGGTGCGGGTTTTGGAATCTTTCCATCGTTTTGTTTCATAGCTGCACGAATGGACTGCGCATCTCCTTTCAATGGGCCCTGAAGCAGGGGCGCGTCGACGTCGGCGAGGGCAAGGTTCCTCTCAGGACGGGAAGGCGGCAAATACCCGGCCGACCCATCAGTGTTATTGATCGAGGCTGCGGCTGGGCACCTGCAGAAACCCGCATGAGGCCCAGTAGAACGAGGCATTCTGTTTGTTCGCCAAGTATGCGCGAGCGACTGGCTTGGGCTGGTTCCATTGCTCGATTGCGAGGGGTGTCGTTTTCAACCGCTCGTTGGCGCACGCTGCAATGTTTGCCAGAGATCATGCGCCAATCAGCGCCAGCCATGAGCGTGAACGGCGTTGCCGCTAATGGGCTAATGAGATGTAAGGCGTGCGATCATTCACCTTTCGCAGCCTCCACATCCTGCGACCTGACGCTGAGGTGATGCGACCCGTCGTCACAGATCGTTGCACGGCACGCGCCACCCGCAGCTCTCCGCTGCCACCGACATCTGCTGCGAAGCGCGGCGGCGAGGACGCCTGGGAGGCACTAGCCTGACCGAGCAAAGGGCTGGTTTCGAACCTGGGCCGCCGCAGGCCAGCTAATCGTTATCGTCCAGTTCAGCGTCCCAGCCACGCGCCTTTGCACGGGCGATGGCCTCGGCATAAACGCGCTTGTGGCGATCGGCCAACTCCGGTGGCAACGCGCTGGGAACGTTGCCGTATTGATCCCAAAGCTGGTCCACTTTGCTCATCAACGCCTGCATCTGGCCGGCGTCCCAATTCGCGCAGTCTTGTGTCTCGGGAATGAGACCGAACACGCGCGCATCAAGCACGGTTCGCCCGAGCGGGGTCATCCCATGTCTGTCTTGGTCGAGTCCGACGTATTTGGCCATGGACGATTCTCTTGCATGAAAAACGATTCGCCGAGTGCTGGCGGCAAGCGTTGTTATCAGCTCGCCTTGGGGACTGAATAAGAAAATCAAATTTGCTTATTCAGTCTATCCTTTATGATGTTGCGGCCGGCCTGCTTGGCCAGCCGGGGCTGCGGGGCCCCCGAATGCTTCGGCATCGCGCTATCCCGATCGAACAAGGAGTGTTGCCGTGGACCAATGGGTCTCTTGGTGTCTAGTGGTGTTGCCGTTGCTACCGGCACTATCGGCGATCGTCGCCCCGCTAGCCGGAGCCGGTCGGCCGGCACAGGCGGCGCGCATCAGCGTGACGATGACCGCTGTCACCTGCGCTGTCGCGCTGGCGATGCTGGTGGCGGTGCTGGCCGCGCCGGAGAGCGAGGTGATGCTGGCTCGACTCGGGCCGGCGGCTCTGTTGCTCGACCATCTCGCGGTGGCGATGGCGGTGCTGGTGGCGGCTATCAGCTTGGTGGTGCATGTCTATTCGGTGCGCTACATGGCCGACGAGCCCGGCTACGTGCGGTTTTTTGCCAAGCTTGACCTGATGACGGCCGTGATCCTGCTGATGGTTATCGCCGCCGATCTGGTCACGCTGCTGGTCGCCTGGTTCCTGATTGGGGTGCTGCTGTTCTTTCTGCTCGGCTTCGACACCAGTCGCAAAGCCAGCGGCCGCTATGCGTTGTGGACGTTTCTGACCTATCGCGTGGGCGATCTGCCCCTGGTGGGCGCGGCGTTGCTGTTGTGGCATGGCTATGGAACCGCTCAGTTGCCGGAACTGTTCACACGGATCAGCGCCGATCCGAGTGTGCAACTCGGCGGGGTGGCGGTGGTGCCGCTGGCGGCGCTACTGCTGGCGCTGGCGGCGTTTGCCCGCTCGGCGCAGTTCCTGTTACATACTTGGCTGCCTTACACAATGGACGGTCCCACGCCGGTGTCGGCACTGATGCATGCGGGCATTGTCAACGCCGGGGGATTCTTGTTCAACCGCTTCGCTCCGGTGTTCGTTCACGCGCCCAACGTGCTGCACCTGGCCTTCGTCGTCGGGCTGGTGACGGCGCTGATCGGCTCGGCGCTGATGCTCACGCAAAATGACGTCAAGAAATCTCTGGGCTATTCCACCATGGGGCAGATGGGCTTCATGATCATGGAATGCGGGCTGGGCGCATTTTCGCTCGCCGTCTATCACCTCATCGCACATGGATTGTTCAAAGCCACGCTGTTCCTCGGCTCGGGCAATGTCATCAGCGAAAGCCGCCACGAGGATGGCGTGCCGCCCGATGATATCTACAGCTTCGTGGTCGAGCGCCGTCCCCTGCGCGAAGTTAAGAAGGTGCCCTGGCTGTTGGCCGCGCTCGTCACCGTGCTGGTGCCGGTGCTGGTGCTGGGCTTGTCACACGGGGTGGTGGCGGAGGATTTCTTCCATAAGCAAGGCTCGGTGGTGCTGCTGTTCTTCGGCTGGGTCACCGGCGCGCAATTGTTCTTCTCCATTCACAAGCTGCCTAGCGAGAACGCATGGGGCTTGCTGACCATGATCCTTCTGTCCTTTCTCATCGTAGTGGTGGGCTATACACTCATCGCACATGCGTTCGAGGCCTTCCTCTACCCGGATCCGGTGCTGCGCGACGCCATCTATGCCGCGGCGGGCATCAACGACCTCGCTTTCGTCATCCTTGTTCTGTTCTTCACTGCGTTGCTGGTCGGCGCCTGGCTGGTGACATTTTATGCGCAGTCGCTCGAAATCGGGGGGAAACCCGGCACACGGTGGAACGCTATTTACCTCAATCTCTACGCCCTGTTCTCGCGAGAGTTCTATGTGTCCGTCATTTACACCCAACTGTCACGCAGCCTGCTGGCCGCGACCAAGCGGGTGAATATTTGGCTGCGTTGGGT
This sequence comes from Nitrobacter vulgaris, assembly GCF_031453995.1. Taxonomy (NCBI): domain Bacteria; kingdom Pseudomonadati; phylum Pseudomonadota; class Alphaproteobacteria; order Hyphomicrobiales; family Nitrobacteraceae; genus Nitrobacter; species Nitrobacter vulgaris. Next base: position 66,431 of record NZ_JAVDPZ010000023.1, read on the forward strand.
CTGACCGCCATGATCGCTCTGTTCCTTGCCTTGATCCTGCTGCCGCTGTTTCCCCTGAGCATGTTGTTCAACGCCGGGCTCCAGGCGCTACCCGTGTGGTTGCGCGCTCCAGTGCTTTTGGCGTGTCCCATTGCGGGGGTGCTGTTGCTCGACCGGGCGGCCGCGCCACCCGAGCAATACATAACTCCCCTGCAGCTATTGGCGGCGTTCACCGCGCTGCTCTATGCATGGCGGCTGCTTGCGGTGCAGGAGGTGTTCATTTGGGCGCGGCTGCAGGCCACCTCCGCTTGGCCCCTGGTATGGCTGGCGTGGCTGCACGGTCTGCACGGTAAAGCGCTCATGTTCGTGGCTCTGGCGGTGACAATCCCCGCTGCGCTGCTGATGGTTCTCGGCTCCAGCCTGAGCGAGCGTCTCGGAGGGGCGTATCTCGGACTGCGTGGGCGCATCGGCCCGGCCTTTCCGCGCCTGACCTGCGCCTTGGTGCTGACCTTGCTCGCGGCTCTGGCGGCGCCTCCTTTCCCCGGGTTCTTCGCCATGTTTGCGGTGCTGAAGCAGATTCCCGCTGGTCTGGCGACTGTCGTGCTTGCGGTGTGGTTGCTGTGGAGCTGGGCGGCCGCAATCTTGTGGCAGCATGGCCTGTTCGGGAAAGAATGGCCGCGCCCGGCGGGCGCAGTCGACTTGTCACTCAGCACTGGTCTGTTGCTGATGCTCGCAGCCGTTGCCGCGGTGCTGGCTTCGATCGGAGGGTGGTCATGGTGGATGCATTGAACCTCGGCCGGCGTCTGCGGGTACGCTCGACCGCCTATGTGGCGGGTGAGCCGGTGCCGTTTTTCTGGCCGATGCGTACCTTCATTCACCACAACCCGCTCTACGGCCTCGAAAACATGCCGTTCGAACAGGCGGTGCGCCGTGGTGCGGAGCTGTTCCATGCGCGCATGTTCCTGCCGCGCAGCAACTACCAGCAGTGGCAGCGCGAAGGCAAAGTTCGGCAGGACACCCTGACCGAGGAGATCGTCCGACGCTCGCAGGAGCTGCCCTCGGTGCCAGGCATCGACTGGTCTCGCTGGCTGCAGGCGCTGATGCAGTTGCCGCATGACCGCGACGTGGTGGTGCGCGGCGTGCGGGCGAAGGACGTCCACGCCGCGATGCACGGCCGTCCGTCTTCCGCGGAGGCTGTCGACGTTGCGGCGCTGTTGCCGGATCTTGAGCAGCGTCTGCACGCGCGCACATTGCCCGAGGCGGTCGACGCAATGTGGGGTACCAGCCTGGCCGACGAACTCGACGAGCTGGTGATCAAAAACTGCCTGGATTTTTTCGACGAAGACCAGTCGGCCTGGCGTATGCCCGGGCGCGAGCGCGGCCTGTTCGTTGCCTGGAGCGAGCTCACGCGGCGCAATGCGCGCATGTTCCTGCGTGGGCTACACATGCCACGCATTCTCGATCTGGTGCAGGACGCCGAGAGCGCCGTCGTGTACGTCATGGAGGAGATGGGCATCAGCGCCGACACCTGGCCGATCTACTTCACGCGCGTGCTCACCCGGTTGCATGGCTGGACCGGCTTTGTGCGTTGGCGCGCGTCGGCCAAGCACTACTATTGGGCGCAGCAGTACCCCGCCGACATTGTCGATCTTCTGGCAATTCGGCTCGTAATGGGCCTGGCGTTGCTGCAGGAGAGCGCGCGCAGTCGTGGCACGCCGGTCCGGCGTGAACAGCTCAATAGCGTGTTGCGCGAACGCGGCGCGGAAAGCGTACTGCGCTATGCGCTGCACAGTGGCGAGGTGTTGCCCGATTGGGCGCAGCGCATCGACGACACGCTGTCGCGCGGCAACGGCACCCGCTGCCATGATCT